>JARRJI010000065.1:0-13125 GCA_037379595.1 Acidobacteriota bacterium
GCCGCCGCCAATCACGATCACCTTATTGCCCAGGTTCACCGTTTCCCCGCGGTTGACCTCGTTTAGAAACTGGGTTCCAGTAAATACGTTGGGAGCATCCTCTCCGGGAACACCCAGCTTCAGGCCTTTGTGCGCACCGATGCCCACAAAGATGGCTTTGTATTCATTCCTGAGCGTTTCCAGCGAAAGCCCGTCGCCAACAACCTGGTTGCATTTCAGTTCGACACCGAGGTCGAGGATCCTCTGGATCTCCGCGTCCAGCACTTCGCGAGGCAGGCGGTATTGCGGGATACCATACCGCAGCATCCCGCCAGCTTTGCTAAAAGCCTCAAACACCGTGACGGGATACCCACGACGCGCCAGTTGGTAGGCACAAGAAAGACCGGCTGGCCCTGCACCCACAATGGCAATCTTCTCCTCGTGCTTCTCTTCACTCAGGGTCAACAGCTTCAGACCCTTCGATATCCCAAAGTCTCCGACAAACCGTTCGAGAGCGTTGATGGCCACCGCGCCGTCTTTTTCGATCCGGTTGCAGGCGTCCTCGCAAGGGTGAGGGCAGACGCGGCCGCAAACCGCAGGGAAGGGGTTGCGGTCGACAATCGTATTCCAGGCGATTTCGTATGCCTGTTCGTTGGTGCGGCCATACTCCTTGGCCTGGGAAATAGTGTTGATCCACCCTCGAATGTCGGTCCCGCAGGGACAGCCGTCAGTGCACGGCGGTGTCTTGGCAATGTAGCGCGGGCGCAGGTGGCTGACTTCGGCCCCCCCTTGGGAAGCTCCCTTGACTGCCGGTTTTTTTACTGCTTTAAAAAGCGCCATAGGTTTGTTCCACCTTATGCGTACGGATAGATTCCGCGCTTAAAGTCTTCCAGTTGAGCAAGCAGCCGGTCGTGTTTCTGCTCATCCTCAATGAGGTAGCTGAGCAAATGCCGCAAGACGAACAGTCGGCAATTCTTCCGGGCTTTCTCAGCCAGGACGATTGTCTCCTTCTCCATCTCAGCATGCCGCTCAATGCTCTCCCAGATCTGGCCCAGTTCCTCGGGCGTGAGGCTGATCGCCTGCTTTTCCAGGCTGTCGATCATCACCTGCTGGACCTTCTTGTGCATCACGGAGTCCTGCCGGATGATCTCCATGACCAGGCGAATCAGAGGGTTTTCGGTCTTGTCGATAATTCCAGAGCACGCGACCACGCTGCCGTCTTCGATTTCCTGCCACTTCCGGAGCGTGGAAATAAGTTCCGCAGTGTTCTCCGCAGCTTTCTGTTTTTTCTGGCTAGCCTCGCTCATGACGACTCCTTCCCGCCTTTTCCTTTTCCTCACAGATGCTGACGTTCGCACCGGCTCTCTCTAGTCCGGAGCAGCGCCTTCCTTGTGCGGAAGAGTGATAAAGCTGCCACCGAAATAGCTGTATACGCAGCGCCCGGAGTCAATCAGTTGCCGGATGGCGTGCTTGCAGTCTTCCTTGCTGCACTCCGCGGCGCCGTGTTTGGCAATCATGGCCTTGGTCAGGTCCGTCGCTTTCAGGTTCTTCTTGCCCTGGGTCTCGGCGACCATCTTGTACATTTCCTCGGCGAGGGTTTCGATTTGGACAGCCATGGTTTTTCTCCTAAAACCTCAAGTGGGCGGATCGTGCGTAGGTCAATCCGGCGTTCTTGAAGTCATCGATGTGGTAACGAGTAAACTCGATACCGGTCAGTTCAAAGAACTTCGGCCAGCCAATCCGGTCAATCCACTCTCCGACGCGCTCGTACTTCCGGGCGTTGCGGGCGTAGACGTCCACGATGTTCACGATCGCGTCCACAACCTCCGGCCAGCGTGGCGGATTGTTCGGAATGAAAGGAATAGCCAGCTTGGAAAATCTGGGTGCGGAACGCGCATTGCTGACTTTCCCGCCGACCCAGATGGAAAGCCCGTCATTTTCGGGATCGTTCAGCGGCATCGCCGGGCACACCGTGTAGCAGTTGCCGCAGAACATGCACTGCTCCTCGATCACTTCAACGGAAGGTTTGCCGTCCACCGTCGCGGAGCGGATTGCGCCCGTCGGGCAGGAAGAAATCACCGTGGGGATTTCGCAAACCTTTTTCAGCGTGTCATGCCGCACTTTCGGAGCACGCCGGTGGATGCCCAGGATGGCAATGTCCGAACAATGGACTGCGCCACACATGTTCAGGCAGCACGCCAGGGCAATGCGCAGCTTGGCGGGCAGCTTCTGTTCCGTGAAGTGGTCGTACACGGCATCCATCACCGCCTTTACGATGCCGGAAGCATCCGTCGCCGAGGAATGGCAATGCACCCATCCCTGCGTGTGAACGATGTTGCTGATGGCATTTCTTGTTCCTCCCACCGGGAATCCCGCCGCGGCCAGGTCCTTCTTCAATGGCTCGATACCGTCGGGATTGTCCAACAGGAACTCCACGTTATTGCGGCTGGTAAATCGCAGATAGCCACCGCAGTACTTGTCGGCCAGCTCCGCGAACATCCGCACCGTCTGGATACTCAGCAGGCGCGGTGAACCTGCCCGGACGGTATAGATCCGGTCGCCGGTCTCTGACACGTGGCAGAGGACGCCTGGTGCCAGGTCCTCGTGGTACTTCCACTTGCCATAATTCTTCTTGATAACCGGATGCAGAAACTGCTCGTAGTTCGGGGGTCCGATATCGGTTAGACGCTCAGTTTGAGTTCCCATTATTTCGTCTCCTTGAGAGTTTCTTCGTTTTGGGCTTCATCGCCCGCGGCCGTTTCCGAATCCTGTGCGACGTCTTCACTCTGGAAGAAGATGTAGGGGTTATCGCGAGGCGCAGAAACCATTTCGGGAACGGGGTCAAGGCCAATAGCATCAAGGAAAGCGGGCATTCCGATGCGCTGGATCAGTTCGCCAACGCGCTCGCGGTTGTTTCCGTACTCGCCCCAGAAATCCCAGATTCGTGAAACGAGTTCCTTGATGGTGTCCAGCATCTCATCAGCCGGAACAAAAGGAATGAGGACCGAGGAAAGCAGTGCGCCCTGGAGAATCGGCGCTTTGGCGCCGATCAGGAGGGTCGCGCCCTTTTCCTTTCCGGGACGCAGCGCTTTGGGCATCACGTTGATGCAGTGCATGCACCGCACGCACTCTCGGTTGTTGATGCTCAGCTTCTTGCCGTCCCAGTCCATGCACTTGGTCGGGCAGCGGTCGCAGACATCCTTCTGGATGTCCATCCCCGCAGCGGCATATTCGGACACGGCCGCGTCATCCTGCTGGATGTCGTCTTTCCAGGTGCCGATAATCGAGAGGTCTGCGCGCGCAATCGACGCCACACAATCATTCGGACAGCCGCTGCACTTGAACTTGAACTTGTAAGGGAATGCCGGGCGGTGAAGCTCGTCCTGATAGAGGTGCGTCAGGTCGTTGCACAGTTTCATCGTGTCATAGCAGGCCCACTCGCATCTTGCCTGTCCCACGCACGCGGAAGGCGTCCGCATCACAGATCCGGAGCCGCCCAGGTCAAACCCGAGTTTGGTCAGGTCGTTAAAGGTTGGTTCCAGTTCGTCGGTCTTGGTACCCAGCAGAATGATGTCGCCCGTCGAACCGTGAAAGTTCGTCAGGTCAGAGCCATGAGTCTCCCAGATATCGCACAGTTTCCTCAGCACGTCGCTGGTGTAAAACCACCCGGAAGGATGGTTGACGCGTAGGGTATGAAAGTGCGACACGTTCGGAAATTCTTCAGGCACGTCACTGTAGCGCCCAATCACGCCGCCGCCGTAACCCATCACGCCGACGATCCCGCCATGCTTCCAGTGGCTTATCTTCTCTTTGTACGAGAGTTCAAGCTGCCCCAAAAGGTCTTCCGCCGTGGGTTTCGCTTTCGCCGCAGCCTTGATCTCCTTGACGAAACTTGGCCAGGGACCTTTCTCCAGCTCATCGAGCAATGGGGTTGCACGTTTCTCGTCTGCCATGCTTGTCTCCTCCGCCGAACCACCTCCGGGCGGTTCCAGCTACCGTTATCTTTTCCTCCGGCACTTACCTGCGCGCCTCGTGATTTTGCCAGCAACCTGCAGTGCCCTGGCGCGCTGGCGTCATGCCGCTAAATTCGTGCGGCCGCCTGGCCGGCCACAGCTGCCTCGCCGTTTGAGAGCACCGCCGCTTCTCTTCTGACCGCAGCCACGTAAATTGCGAGCGGCCTGTAGAGCAGGTGCGCCCATTTGCCAAAGGGCACCTCGACGGCCAGCATCGGTACCGCAATCGCCAGGTGCACGGTGTACATCACGTAAGTCGCCATCGGAAGGTCATTCACCCGCAGCACATGGAGCCCGATGCCCGTCACCGCCGTCATAAAGAGCAGAATCGGGAACAGCCAGTCCGACAAGTGGCTGAACTGGTACATTTCCCCGCGTTGCCGGATGCGGTCGATCAGCATCCAGACCGTCGCGCCGACCAGAACGGTGGTCGCGTAGTAACCCAGAAAGCTGGTCCAATGGACGCTGGTGTTGTCCACCTGAAACCACGGCAGGAAGACCACCACCAGGGTAAACATCGTCACGTAGCCGGTGACCAGCAGCAGGTGCCGAATCCAGTTCTTGGTCGCGTCGCTGTCCTTGCACTCCCCCCACCGCTTCTGGGTGGCGGCCTGGACAATCAGGTGCGGCAGCTGCGTCAGATACAAATGCGCGGGAATCTTCTGGCCTCGCGTCAGCCGGTAGAACATACGAGCCGCGTTCGTCAGCAGGAAGAAACTGAGAACAACGACCAGGATCTTGTCGCCCAGGTCTACCAAACCGACCGGCGCAAACTTGCCGAGCATCACCGTGGATAACGGAGCCGTGCCCGAATGGCTGAGCAGGCCGAAGCCGAAGTTCTGAGGCAAGGTGAACAGCGCCACAATGATGGCCGAAACCAGCGCCAGGATGCCAATCTCCCAGAACGCCGACCGGTACATCAGCCGGGACAGGCCCGTCCAGTCATACTCAGAGGTCAGGTACCGGCGCAGCGCCATCATGGTCTCGCCCGGATTGGCCTTTCGCGGGCAATTCTTTGAGCATTCCCCGCAATAGAAGCAGAGCCACGGCCCGGGGTCTTCCATCAGCTTGTCTTTCAAGCCCCACTGGGCCTCGATCATCTGCTTGCGCGGAAAGGCAAACCCATCGCTCGAAAGCGTGCAGACCGCGGAACACGTTGCGCATTGAAAGCACTTCTTCAGGTCGTGTGCGCCTGACGACATCACGCCTTCAACGACTTTGCTATCAGGTTGGGCAAGAAGTCTTTCGGTCATTTCAGAACCCTTTGTACGGATTCGGTCCAAGTTCCTGCATTCGCTCGACAAAGCGGTTGATCATTTCCGGCACCTTGTCGTACTGGTCGATCGAGATTTGCGACACCTCAACCCTCTCGGGTTCGAGCTGAAGCCTCTGCAGGGTCTCTTTTACGTTTTCCAGCCTGCGGCTGGCAATTTCGCTCCCCTTGGCGAAGTGGCACTGATAGTCCTCGCCATATTTGCAGCCCATCAGCATCACGCCATCAATGCCCCGCGAGAGCGCGTCCGCAATCCAGACGATGTTGGTCGAGCCCAGGCACCGCAACGGAATCACGCGCACACTGGCGTCGTAAACCACACGGTTCATCCCGGCGACATCGAGCGACGGGTAAGCGTCGTTTTCGCACATGAAGAGAAGCACGCGCAGCTTCTCTTCCTCCTCTTCGGGCACCTCGATGGCCTTGATCATGCTTGCAATCATGTCCACCGAGTAGTTCTTGAAGGAGATGATCCGCTCGGGACACGCACCCATGCAGACTCCGCAGCGGCGGCATCGGTACGGGTTGAATTTCGGAGTGCCCTTCGTGTCCTCGTCGAGTGAGCCGAAGGGGCACTCAACCGTGCATCGCTTGCACTGGGTGCAGCGTTGCAGAAGGAAGCTGGGGTACGACATGTCACCGGCTCTGGGATGAACCGCCTGGCCAACCGATGCCATCTCGACACTCTGGATGGCCTTCATGGCAGCGCCCAAAGCGTCTTCCTCGGCCCCGGCCGAGTCCATCGGAGCCCGCACGGCTCCGGCAGCGTAGATGCCGGTCCGCAGGGTCTCATAAGGGAAGCAGACAAAATTCGAGTTCGGAAAGCCGTCATGGAGGATGGGCAAGTCCGGGCCTTGCCGGTAAGTCAGGTTCAGAATTTCCGTTCCCTCATGCGAGCGCAGGCGCTCAACCGTCTTCTCGGCTTCCGTCCGCTGCGCCTCGGATTCGTTCCGCTGAACCTTCGCCTTGGCGTCGCGCAGATCGCGAATCGCATCGTTATCGGCGGCATTCGGTACAAGCCCGGTGGCCAGCACCACGATATCCGCTGCGATCGTAATGTCCTCATCCAGCAACGTGCCCTTCACGTCAACCTGGGGCCGCTGCCCGTTTTCAGCGCGAACAGCAGCTACGTCGCCCTTCATCAGGAACGTCGCAGGGTGGTCTTGCACCTTGGCAAAATATCGCTCGTACTGCCCCGGGGTGATCATGTCCCGGTAGACGATATAAACCTTCGTCTCCGGGCTGCTCTGGTGGATGACGTCCGTCTGCTTCAGCGTCGTCATGCAGCAGACGGAAGAACAGTAAGGCAAGTGATCCTTGTCCCGCGAGCCGGCACACTGAATAAACAGAACACTTTCGGCCGGCTTGCCGTCCGACGGACGCTTGAGCGAGCCCGCGTCAATCATTCTTTCAAATTGATCGTTGGTGACGACGTCGGGCGAAGATCCGTAGCCGAGATGCCCAAGCTTTGAGGCATCATAGGGCTTCCAGCCAGTAGCCATCACAACCGCGCCGGCGCGATGGACGAAAGGCTGGCCGCCGTTCTGCAGCGTGACGTCAAAAATTCCCGGCTGGCCTTCCGTCTTCACAATCTGGGTGGACGTGTAAACCTTGACCTTGGGGTGATTGGTAACTTTCTCAATCTTCTCACGAAGGCCCGTCTCTTCAAGTTCGGTATAAGGCGCGTGAGTGGGGAAATTCTTTTTGACCGCGGCAAGCGAACCGCCGAGCTGTGGCTCTTTTTCTACCAGAACAACGTCGTAGTCTGCGTCTGCTGCGTCCAGTGCCGTCGTAATGCCGGTAACGCCGCCGCCGACCACCAGAATGGTTTTCGAAATTCCGTCCGAAACCGGTTCCAGCGGCTCCATTTTCTGCGCCTTGACAATGCCCATTCGCAGGTAGTCTTCCGCCAGCATCTGGGTGTCCTCGTTCCCGGCCTCGTGACTCCACACCACGTGCTCGCGGAGGTTGACTCGGTCCACGACGGTCTGGGAATCGAAACTGAAAGCCTTCGTCTTCGTGCGGGGCGAGCAGCCGGCAATCACCAGCGTGTTGACTGCGCCCTCCGCCAGGTCGTTTCGAATGGCCGAAAGCCCCTCCTCGCCGCAAAGGAACGGATGAGTTTTGCAGACCGGAGCCTTGTACTCCTTTTGCGCGACGTTCACTAGAGCGTTGACGTCAATCGACTCGCCAATGGAGCAGCCGCTGCAGATGTAAACCCCGAGTTTCTTATCCATGGTGAGCGCTCCTCACCGCACATTGCAGAGCCTTCAACGCCGCTCCAGTAGCGTCCCGAACCGTGGCAGAAACCTCCTCAGGCCGCTTTGCGCATCCGGCCGCATAAATGCCGGGCGTTCCGTTTGTCGCAAATCCGAATTCGTCCTGAGACAGCTTCAGCGGAAGCCCCTTTGTCTGCGGTACCATTCCCGTGGCCAGAACAACCAGGCTGAATTTCTGAGTGAGTTTCTTTCCCGTCAGCACTTCTTCAGCTGTCACCAGCAGGTCGTGCGTTTGCGGGTCCTCTTCCACTCTTCCCACTTTCCCTTTGATCATTTTCAAGTGGCTGTCTGTGGACACCTTGGCGTAGAAGTCCTGCAGGAAGCCAGGTGTCCGGGTGTCAATGTAAAAAATCGTGACCTCGGCCTCGGGATAGAGGTTGCGGATGTAGGTGCTGTGTTTCAGCGAGGCCGAACAGCATACGCTTGAGCAGTAAGGCAGATGGTTCTCGTCCCGGGAGCCCGCGCACTGAACGAAAGCAACGGTCGCCGGCTCTTTCCCGTCAGATGGCCGCAGGATTTTTCCGCTGGTGGGACCGTTCGCAGCGGCCATCCGCTCGAGCACAACATTTGTGACTACGTTGGGGAATTGGCCGAATCCGAGATTCGTCATCTTGGAAGCGTCATAAGGAGCCCAGCCCGTCGCCACCACAACGGCGGCAACACAGAACTTCTTCCGCTCGACCTGCTGCTCAAGATTGATTGCTCCGTACTGGCAGGCATCCACACAGGCGGAGCACTCCTTTTTGCAGGCATTTCGGTCGATGACATATTCTGCGGGGAAAGCCATTTTGTGCGGCAGGTAGGCCGCCTTCGTCTTCGACAGACCGAAGTTAAATTCGTCCGGCCTCTCCGCGGGACAAGTTTCGGAGCAAGCTCCACAAATCGTGCAGGCTTCGGTCACAAAGCGGGGTGAAACCTTCACGGTTGCTTCGTAGTTTCCTGCTGAGCCGGTAAGTTCCTCGAGTTCGGTCTGGGTAAGAACCGTGATCCGCGGATTGTTCTTGATACGCCGGAAATTGATTTCGAATCCACACGTCGGCGGGCACAGCTTGGGAAAATAAAGGTTGAAGCCGATCGTCCGGCCACCCAGGAAAGCGGACTTCTCAATGAGAATGACGCTGCATCCCGCCTCGGCCGCCTCAATGGCGGCGGTCAGCCCGGCAACGCCTCCGCCGATTACCAGGAGGCTTTTTCCATTGCTCGATGCTGCATTTCCATTGTTCATTTCAGCTACCGTGGCATTTCATTGGCAACGCTACCGCTGCCGGCAACGCGCTCCATTGAGTCCATCACCGATGGCTTCAGCTTCATCGTTTTCTCGTTGAACAGGCTGAACCGCAGCCATTCCATCGCAAAAACCAGGAGTTCTTCGTCATCCGTCCGGATGGCCTCCAGCCGCGCCTCGTCAATATCGAAAAGGCCGGTAAAGCGCGTTTCAAAAACAAAGCGCCGGAAGCGGTCCAGGTCGTAACAGGCCATCAGGTACATTTCAAGCTTGGCCGGCTGCAGTGGTTCACCCTTTTCCCAAAATTCGTTCAACATCAGATTCTTGAAGGGTTCGCCCATCATTTCGAATGTATCGATCGACTGGCCGGCGATCCAGTCGCGAATCGTGCACTCTGACCCCTTTCCATGTCCGTGACAAATGTCTTCATGAATAACAAAATAAAACCCGTGCTCCGTAGGATGGGGTCGCTTGGGCTCTGCCAGCCCCAGCGGATACATACGGCACGCCCAGGGGCGGTGGGCATAAATGCTGCAGCCTTCATCCGTAACCAGGGGACAGCGTTTGTCTTCGGCGTTCATCTTCAGGAGAACCACAGGGAGCTTCTGGTCTTTCGTGCAGCCCAGAACCGTGTACTTTTCCAAAAACTCCGTGGAATCAAGATGCAGGACTTTCTTCATTCGGAGCACATCGTAAGGGGTCAGGACAATCGAGACGTCGCGGCAACAGTTTGTGAAACAATCCACACCTTTGCCGCAATGAAAGTCCAGCGTGTCATCCAGGCTCAGCCGTGGGTAATCACGCAAAATCGTTTCCTGTACAGTGCCTCCGTCAGACATGGGTCGCGTCCTTATCAGCGATAATGTGGTCCCGCAATGCTCCTTTGGACCAGACGGGGAGCGGTCCGCTGTCTCCGGTTGCCGGGTCAAACCGGTGCCGGTAAGACACGTGAATATGAAAGTGCGTTTCCATCCAATCCCACCCGCGAACGAAATACGGGCACTCGTCGTTGAAGCAGACGTACTGATACTCGCCGCTCCAGCAACTCATCTGCGGGTTAGCCCATCGGGTCATCGGTCGCAGGCAATAGGGGCATACGTTCTTTCCCGGCTCGTCCATGACACCGCCTCCTCTGGGAGGCGCCCGGATTCACCGGGCACCTCCTGTTGAAGAGAAAGCAACCAGATCTCCGCCTAGGCAAAGATCCGATGGATGGGATGTGTCTTCATCTGCCACTCGCCGGAAGCTGGATCAAACCGGCAGTTGGCAAACACATGCCACTTTTCCTCGTCCATCTTGGGCTTGTCCGCCCGGAAGTAG
The DNA here is from genome assembly GCA_037379595.1 of Acidobacteriota bacterium. Lineage (GTDB taxonomy): Bacteria > Acidobacteriota > Terriglobia > UBA7540 > UBA7540 > SCRD01. Next base: position 10,090 of record JARRJI010000065.1, read on the forward strand.
TAACCAGGCCAACGAGTCTCATCCCGGAAGAGGACCGTCCGAACGTGCGCCTCCGCCTGCCACATGCGGTGGATGTTTTCCCAGCACCGCATCAGCTCGTGGAGGTTCGGAGCGGCCAGCTTCTTGGAATCTTCCTTGAGGAACTCCAACAACTCGAGGGCTCGTTCGAGTTGCGCCTTGTTCGTGGTGAATTGCGCACTCACCCCGCCGGCGTACTCGTCCATGATCTTCTGCAGGCGGAACATGAACATGCGAGCCTTGATGTAGTTGGCGTTGATCTCAGGATCCGTGGTTTCATCCTTATGAGCCTCGTAGGTCTCAAGGGGTTTCAGGATTTCCGCCACCACCGAATCCACCGCGGTCTGGTCAACGTTCGGAGCCGAGTTGTTCTCGACGATGAACTTGATCGCAGACTTCGCGGCAATGCGGCCTTCCGCGTGGGAACCGGAGGAGAACTTGTGGCTTGACGCTCCGGAAGCATCGCCCGCGCAGAACAGACCCTTGACGGTCGACATATTGGTATAACCCCAGAAGTACTCGTTCTTGCTCTCACCGGACTGGAGATCCTCAGGCCCGCTGATCCATGCGCCTGAAGCTCCGGAGTGCGATCCGATAAAGTAAGGCTCCGCAGGGGCAATCTCCGAGCTCTTCTCTTCCGGCTGGACGTTCGTGCCGGCCCAGAGTAAAGCTTGGGAGATGGTCATATCCAGGAAGTCTTCCCACGCCTCCGACTCCAGGTCCTTCATCTTCTTCTTGTAGGCCTTGGGATCGTCCTTGTAGGTGTCGGCAATCTTCTGGATCGCCTCCTCGGTCCGCATGAAGAGCGGTCCTTTGCCCTCCATGATGTCGAGCATTCCCAGGTAGTTGCGAAGGTTTGCGGGGACGGGCTTCACGCGGCCGTACGGCAGCCAGTTGTCAAGCTCTGCCCTGCGCTCGACCATGTAATTTCCGTCCATGGCGTTCGTAGCCCGGGATTTGAACAACAGGAACCAGGCTCCCACCGGTCCGTAAGCGTCTTTGAACCGAACCGGGATAAAGCGAACTTCCTGGCAAGTCATCTCAGCTCCGGCCTTCATGGTGAAATAGGCGGAGGAGCCGGAGTTCCAGGGTGGATACCAGGCGCGGCCCATGCCTTCACCGGAACTCCGCGGTTTAAAGACATGCACGGCACCGCCCATAGCGGTAAGTGTGGCCTTGGCCCTGAAGATGTAGACCTTGTTTTCACGAACTGAAAAGCCGACCGCGCCAGCGCATCGGTCGCCGTCCATGAGAGGTCCGACGATGAACACGCGCTCAAAAATCTGTCCCACGTCGTCCTTCAGCAGAGCGTTTTTCGCCGCTTCAGAAACGATGACCTTGTAAGACTCACCGTTGATCATCAACTGCCATCGGCCTTCGTGAACAAACTTGCCTTCGGCGTCTTTCCAGATCGGAAGACCCCATTTTTCGAAGAGGTGCACGGTCGAGTCCACGTGGCGGGCAATGTTCGCCACCAGGTCTTCCCGTGTCACACCCATCAGATCGTTACGGACATAATCCACATAGTCCTTGATGGAATTGGTCCCGTCTTTGAGTCCCACGTACTGATTGATCGCGGACAGGCCCATCGCCACGGCGCCCGAGCGATCCATCGCGGCCTTGTCAACCAGGGTCACTTTAAGGCCGTTCTCTTTGGCCCAGTGGGCTGCTTCGACAGCAGCACCGCAGGCCGCCATTCCACCGCCCAGAATGAGCAAGTCGGTATCGACGACGACTGTTTCAAAATTAGGCACTTGGCGCCTCCTTCTTGCCCAGAGTGAAGACTTCAGGCAATCCTAAAGATTCAGGTTCAGTGAACAGGGCGGCGCTGTCCAAGGTGCTCTTTCCATCAGTGAACCCGCCGTCGGGAACTGCTGAACCTTCCGCTGTGGTCCGAATCGGGAACTTGAATCGCTTGAGGTTTCCGTTGCGGAATTTGATCGTCCACATAATGGAGTCCGTCGAACGCATCGGGGTTGCCGAAGCGCCCAGGGGGACGAAATCGGCGTAACTGCGAACTTCAATCGCCTGGTTGGGGCAGATTTTGACGCAGTTGTAGCATTCCCAGCACATTGAAACGTCTTGGTTGTAAGCTTTCATCTTGGTCTTGTCCAAGACCATCAGGTCGTTTGGACAAATGTATTGGCACGCTGTCTTGTCCAGCGCTTTACATCCGTCGCATTTGTCGGGATTTACATAGCTCGGCATGGAGCCTCCTTCGGGTTGGCCCTCCTTTGGAGGAATGTTTCGTACTCTCTGTTTTCCCGGAGGGAATGTTTCTCGGTGTGCTGTGTGGCCTGAGAAGCTCCGACACCGAGTTCACTGAGATTCTCCATGCCCTCCATGTGAAAGCTTGCGAGAAACAGACTGGTAATTTGCCGTGCCCTTCATGAGAGGTCGCCAGGCTGTGTTTCCTGCCCTCACCTGCGAAAAAGTTGCAAGACGGCTGGCACTGGGAGTATGTTGGTTTGTGAGTATATGTTTTGGACACCGCTCCGGCTCGCAAAGAGCAACAGGCAACACAGAATCAAACGGCTTGACGAACCTTCCACTACAACTCTCGATCGGATAAGGGCTGGCCAAGAGATTAAGGTGGTACAAATCGTCGCCGGCCAATCAGCCGCACGGCAACTGGCCCAACTCGGCATCCGTGCAGGGACCACGCTCAAAGTCCGGCGCAGCGCGCCGATGGGCGGTCCCGTCCTGGTGGATTCCGGAGGAAGCATGGTCGCAATCGGCCGCGGCATGGCGCGCAAAGTGAGCGTGCATATCCTCGCATGAAGATCGCTCTCGTCGGCCAGCCCAACTGCGGAAAGAGCACGATTTTCAATTCCGTGGCCGGGTACAGGGCCGCGACGGGCAACTTTCCCGGCACCACGGTTCGCCTGGCCTGGAGCACCGTGCGCCTCAACGGCCTGGTCGCCGAACTGGTCGACGTGCCGGGCATCTATTCCCTCACTTCAAACAACCCCGCCGAAAACGCGGCCAAGAAGTTTCTTCTCAATGAAGACGTCAGCC
>JARRJI010000066.1:0-25916 GCA_037379595.1 Acidobacteriota bacterium
CTTTGTTCTGATCCGGAGCAGAAGCAATAAGCTGCTTCAGCACCTGCTCCGACTCACCCGCAAATCCGGCATCGCCGTAATTCACGGCGAGTTCCAGGTTGGCCTGCAGGGGATTCCCCAGGCTGATCTGAGGCCGCTCGCCCGCGTTAAGCAACCTGAGCTCAGTAGCCGCCCAGAGGTTGAGAGGGTCCACCGCCAGAGCTCTCTCAGCGGCTTCCTCGGCCTCGTGATTGCGCCCCAGCTTTCTCAGCACCGCGGCCTTCAGGTCCCAGGCTCTGCAATCGAGACTTCCGTAATCAAGGGCGTGATCGAGATCGGAAAGCGCCCGGGACCATTGGCCCTGCCGACCCGCCAATTCAGCGAGCTGATAGTAGCTCGCCGCGGTCCACGCTTCGCTCCAACTGGCCCGATGGAAAGCGTCTGCCGCCTCCACATTCTTTCCCTCGCCTCGCAGCGCGACGCCCAGATAGTAATAAGCTTCTCCGCTCTTGGGACGGGTATAGTTGTGGGTGGCTCGATCGAGGGCCCGTTTCAGGTGCTCAGCGGCCTTCTGCCAGAGTCCGCCCTGGCAATAAAGACGGCCCAGGGCGGTGTTCACTTCGTAGTTCTCAGGATCCCGGCGCAGGGCTTCCTCGTAATACGGGTAGGGTGGCAGGGTGGCATTGTGGAATTGTTCCAGTCTCAGACCTGCGTGGTAAAGCTCGTCCACCGTCTTGATCTGTTTGGGCGGTCGAGGCGGTTTGACGGTGTGCGGCATCGCTTCTGGAACCAGCCTCATCGGCTTGTAGCTGACCAGTTCCTTGCCTTGTGAATCCAGCAGAGCGGCCCTGAGATCATACTTCTCCATGCCGGAGGGCAAAGGAACTTCGTGGACAAAAGGCTTGCCGGGAGCAATATCAATGGTTTGTTCGAAGAGTTTCTGACCCTTCCCGGTCAGAATCACCTTCGCGCCGTGAAAGTCTTGAGTGGTGGAGAAGCCAAGAAAGACCTTTCCCGAAGGTTCAACTCGAAGGTTCACGGCGCCATCGAGGTTCGCGTTTTTTGCGCCGCCGATCCCGCGAATGGGATACCAGTATTGCGTTGCCTCTTTGGTTTCGTAAGGTTGAATCCAACTGTAGTCGGGCTGGTTATCTGAGAAGTTACCCGACATCAGCTCAAGATAGGGTCCCTGGCTGTCGAGGATCTTGTCCCACAATTCTCCTTCGGGACCGTTTCCCCATTCGAAGAACTTGGCCCCGGGCGAAACATTATGGTCCTGAATGCAAATCGTCCCGGCATTCACGCCGTGGTCGTATCCACCAAAAAAATCACCCTCAAAGTTCCAGGCGAAAAAGGACATGGGAGCGGGATTATTCTTCCACCAGCTGACGTTCACTCCGCGCCTGTAATCGATTCCCCGGAAGATCTCGTGCGATATGGGCCAGTGCGTAAACTGAACCTTGGCGTGGAACACGGCAAATTGTGTGTCTGGCGGGAAAATCACCTGGTAGTTCTTGTTGACGTGCATCGCGGCATTCGTGAAATCCAGAAATGAATGGGCAAAGGGCGTGCCGTTGACCAGCTTGGTGGTGACTTTCACATACGACTTGTTCGGGTAAAGCGTGATTCCCACCAGCCAATGCATGCGGGAGTGGAGGTCGATATCGCCAACCCAGATGGTGCTGCTCCCGTCAGCGTTCTTCACCAGCCGGTGGTTCACCGGAAGGTAGCTCGTGGCACGATGGTGATTCGGGATATCCCATTCCATGCCTCCCGAGATCCAGGCGCCAATCATGCCAATCAGTGCCGGCTTAATCTCGGTTTGCCGGTAAACGAAGTCATAATCATCGGTTTTGTCCGTGGCTGACAGAACGCGCCCGCCCAGCTTTGGGAGAACACAAATCTTCACGTACTTGTTCTCGAGGTAGTCCGCCTGGTACGTCTCATTTCCTCGAATGTCGAGAAGCTTGTCGTACAGCGGATAGGGATAGATCTTGCCCGCTGCCCCCTGGTAAGTCCGCCCCGCAAAGAACATCGGCGTCTGCTCGGGCGGCCCGACCTTATAAGTCGGAAGTGTCAGAGGCGCCTGCCATATCCTCACCTGCGCCTGCGCCCAAACTGTTGTGGCGGACATTAGAATAATGACGATAATAAACATGTAGCGCGATTTCATGGTGTGACTCCTATTGGTGGAAGCTGCAGTCGGCGAAGCGGAATTATACTTCCAGACAGGCGATCAATAAACTGACTTTTCGAGCGATGTGACTGCGGGATTTCCTATAGACAGCTGGCGGAACCGGCCAACGCGGAGCCAGACCACCGGCGCGTCAGCCGTAGCCTTTTGTGGCTGCTTTGGCGACGGTCCAGGAGACGCTCCGACCGCCAGATTCCCTAAAATGTTATATTCATCACACCGATCTGTGATGAGGGTCACAGCATTCTCGCGACAACGCCGATAAATTACACCCTCTTTTAATTCGGTCTTATGGCAAGGTTTTTTGGGCCACGCGGAGGCTCGTGATGTATCCGGTAACCCCTGGGGATGAAAGACTTTGGCTTGTTTTGACTGATCTTATAAGAACTTTTTCTACAGCACCTGGTATTCAACTCCGTCGGGTCACGGGACGACGCGTCACCACCATGGCCTGTCAGCACCCCTTGAACACAAACCCGCGAAATTTGATCAGCTGTATGACGGATCGGTCCGAGTTTGGTGTGTGGTGTGAACTGACTCAAATTTCCTGGGGGAACGGGTCATGCTGAAAAGGTTCTACCTGCTTGTTTTCTTAATGTTAGCGACTTCTTTCAGCGCGCTTGCGGCGTCGCAAATGCCAAAGACTGCTGAGTACTGCGGAGGCTGCCATCGTGCAATCGAACAGGGATGGAAACAGTCGGTACACTCGCAAGCCATGGAGAGCCGGCTATTCCAGGATGCTTTGCAGATGGCCAACAGTGATTTCGGCCCTCATGCCCGCAGGGTTTGCTTGGGCTGCCATTCACCCACGGTGGCGTTTACCGGCGACTATTCACTGGTGCGCAAGGTGAGCTGGGAAGGAATCACCTGTGATTATTGTCACTCCATTCGAAGCGTTCGCATGAATGGGCCAAACCCCAAAGCTGTGGTGGAATACACGAATGTGATGGCAGGTCCCTGGAAGGGAGTGACCTCGCCAGTCCATGGCACGGTCTACTCTCCGCTACACACGTCTTCGCTGCTTTGCGCGACGTGCCATCAGTACCGGAATGCTCTCGGATTTCCGGTTCTCACCACTTACACTGAGTGGGAAAAGGGGCCTTACTATGCCAAGCATGAAGGGTGCCAGTCGTGCCACATGTATCGCGTCCAGGGAAAGGTTGTGGATCCACGGGTTAAGAGGACAGCCGGCCACGAGATCAATCTCCATCAGATGCCAGGTAGCCATTCGCTGACGCAGCTCAACAAGGCCATCCGTGGTCAATTGCTGGTCAAGCACGATGGTGGGCAACTCCACGTTGAAGTGGACGTCACCAATCAGGGGGCAGGGCACATGGTACCCACGGGTTCGCCGCTGAGGAAATTAATCCTGCAAGTCAGCGCCTCGCCTTTCGGCGGGAAAAGGCTTCAGGCGAAACGGGTATTCACCCGGGTGGTGGCCGATCGCCAGGGCAAGATTCTGAACCGTGAAGATCTGGTCTTCATGAAAGCTGCGAAAGTGGTGTCAGACACCCGTCTGGCACCGGGTGAGACCAAAAAAGAATCCTTCACGTTTAATGTGCCGCAGGGTGTTCGCTCGATGGTGGAGGCGGATTTTTACTACTACTATTCGCCTATGGCCACGACCAAGGCACAACAGGAAGTGAAGTTCCTTAGTTTCAAGCGGTTCGTACAGTAGTGTTTCGGACGCATTTATGCGGCCCGTCAGGCGGGAATTATAGCCACCCTGATGAGAGGAAACTTGGCCGTGGTTGAAGATGGAGGAAAGAATCGCATGACGGCTGATCCTAACTCTGAAAAATGCCCTGTGGGTACAGGACAGGAGAAGGTCAACTCCGGGCGCCGCTGGGTGAGCCTGTTATTGGGGACAGGGGTGGTTGCAACGATTGCCTCTTTTATCTATCCGGCGATTCGGTATGTAATTCCACCGCCGATCAGCGAAGCGACCAATCTTTCGGTGATTGCTGCAAAATTGGGCCAGCTCAAGGATAACAGCGCAAAGGTTTTCAAGTTCGGGTCTAAGCCCGCAATTTTGATTCACATGGCGAGCGGGAAATACCGGGCGTTTACTGCCGTGTGCACCCATCTGGGCTGTACCGTGCAATATCGGCCCGATCTGCATGAAATCTGGTGTCCATGTCATAACGGAAAGTATGACCTGGAAGGCCGCAACGTCAGCGGGCCGCCCCCGCGTCCACTGACGCAGTTCCAAGTTCATATTCAGGGCGAGGACATCGTCGTCGTCCGCAACGCATAACTATGGCAGACCTTAAACGTCGCACCTTAGATTGGATTGATGAACGCCTCGGCGGTGGAGGAAGCGTTGAGGAATTCCTTCGCCACAAGAAGGTCCCTCTCCATCGTCACACCATCTGGTACTACTTCGGGGGAATGGCTCTGTTCCTCTTCGTCATCCAGGTCCTCACAGGTATCCTCCTGCTGATGTACTACCGGCCAACGGCCAGCGGGGCTTTCGAAAGCGTTCAGTTCATCATGACGCAGGTCAAGTTCGGCTGGCTGATCCGCTCAATCCACAGCTGGTCGGCCAATTTGATGATCCTCATCGTCTTCATCCACATGTTCAGTGTCTTTTTCATGAAGGCGTACCGCAAGCCGCGGGAACTGACCTGGATCAGCGGGATGGTGCTCTTCTTTATCGTCCTGGCTTTTGGCTTCTCCGGCTATCTCCTGCCGTGGAACACGCTGGCTTTCTTTGCGACCAAAGTGGGCACGGACATGGCTGGCTTTGTGCCTCTCATTGGCAATTGGATTAAGGTGTTCCTGCGAGGCGGGAACGAGGTTACTGGAGCAACGTTGACCCGATTCTTCGGTTTCCACGTAGCCGTGCTGCCGGGCCTGGCAACGCTGCTCCTGGCATTTCACCTGCTGCTGGTGCAGAAACTGGGGATGAGCGTTCCTCCCGGTGTGGAGAAAAAGATCAAGGAGGGCAAGGAACCCGAGCGCTCGATGTCTTTCTTCCCGAATTTCCTTCTGCGCGACATCATGGGATGGTACGGAGCGCTCGGCACCCTCGGAGCGCTGGCCGCAATCTTCCCGTGGGAACTGGGCACCAAGGCCAATCCATTTGCGTCGGCTCCGGCGGGAATCCATCCCGAGTGGTACTTCCTCTTCATGTATCAGACGCTGAAGTATCTGCCGTCAAAGATTTTCTTCATCCCCGGAGAACTTCTCGGCCTGATGTTGTTTAGCGTTGCTGGAGCTATCTGGGCAGTCGTCCCGTTTCTGGATTACAAAGCTGGCGGCTTCGGGCGCGTGACTCGATTTTTTACAGGGCTTGGGATTTTCGCCCTCGGATATATCATCGTGCTGTCAGGTCTGGCGCTTTTTTAGACGAAGGGAGCCAGCACAGCCTTTGCGTGCGGACTATGAAAAGACCTTCCATCACCATCTCACGGATAACAGGTTGTGCCATCGGTGTGGCCTTGATGTTTTGCGGGCTCAGTGTTGCCTGGGCCGCACCTCCCAAAGATTCCTGCGTTGACTGCCACTCGAAGCTTCCTGGCCAGTATGGCAAGCCGGCCAAGCTCTTTTCTGCAGACATTCACAACCAGGCGGGTCTCACTTGTGCCGGCTGCCACGGCGGCGATCCCAACGATGGTTCGATGAACGCCATGAGCCCGGCCAAGGGCTTCCGGGGTGCGCCGACCAGACGCCAGGTTCCCAAGTTTTGCGGGCGTTGCCATTCCAATCCAGACTACATGCGAAAGTACAACCCGAGTCTTCGGACGGACCAGGTGAGCGAGTACTTCACCAGCGTGCACGGTATACGGTTGAAGCAGGGCGACACCAAAGTGGCCGTGTGCGTGGATTGTCACAGCGTTCATGATATTCGCGCTCCTTCGGACACGCGCGCTCCCGTTTATCCCACTCATGTTGCTGAAACCTGCGCCCGTTGCCACGCTGACGCGAACTACATGAAGGGCTACAAGATTCCGACCAACCAATTCGCGCTCTGGAAGAAGAGCGTCCATGCGGCAGCGCTGGAAGGGGGCGATACCTCTGCACCGACCTGCAGTACCTGCCACGGCAACCATGGAGCTACGCCGCCCGGAGTCAAATCGGTGGCCAACGTGTGCGGCACCTGCCATGCCATGAACGAGCAACTGTTTGAAAAGAGTCCGCACGGCGCCGCTTTTGCCGCCATGGGATTGCCGGGTTGCGTCCAGTGCCACTCTAACCATGAGATTGTGCCTCCGCAGGATAGCTGGGTGGGGACAAGCTCAAAATCGATCTGCATGACGTGCCACGTGAAAGGCGACAACGGTTACAAAGCAGCGGAGGCAATCTCAGGAGGCTTGGAGAAGCTGAAGTCCACTTATCACAAGGCGGATGGAGTTTTGAACACGGCCGAGAAGTCAGGCATGGAAGTTTCCAGCGCCAGGGTGGAAATGACCAGTGCACACAGTGACTTGATCAAGGCTCGCGTGGCCGTCCACAGCTTCAATGCATCCGACGTCCTCAAGATTACCAACCAGGGTGTGGCGACTACGCAAAAGGCGTACGAAGCGGGCATCGCGGCCCTGCACGAGCGTGACTACCGTCGAAAAGGCCTCGCAATAGCTCTGATCGCGATTGTCCTCGCCATCTCTGGCCTTTACTTCAAAATCCGCCGAATGGAGCGTGGCTGACAAAGGTTTTCAACAATCCCGTCTTTGGCCTCACGATAGAGCTTGCCTGAACCACTGGCCCCGGCTTGCAAGGGACGGACTTCAAGCAAGTCGGACACGGTTCTTGAGCTAATTCGCCGAACGATGGAGCCTGCTAAGGAAATCCTCGACTAGCGCCAGTTGGCTGAATCAGGTCGAACGCTTCTTTTTCCATTTCTGTAGCTGCCGGGCAGAAGGGCAATGACACCGGGTACATCGAAAGCGTCCGGTTTTCCAACATCATTATCAACTCCGAAGCTGGGATTTTGATCAACGGTGCGGAAGATTGCCCGATCCAGAGCATAAGCCTGCAGGGAATCAAGCTCCACATCGCGGCGCCTGCACCTGAAATCGCAGCCGAAGTTGGCGGGAATTTCGACCTGAGGGGAGCCGTGGTTCGAAGCCCTGACGATGCGATTTTCAAACATGATATCCCCGCTCTCTATGCTCGGTATGTCAATGACCTGAAAATCCGCGGGTTCGAAGTGACCTGGGACAGCAATCTCCCCAGCTACTTTTCTTCCGCTATCGAGTGCAACCATTTCCACAATTTCCAGATTGAAGGTTTTGAGGGGCGCCAGGCTCAGCTTAAGGGAAGAGCACCGGCGATTGCTCTTTCCAACGGATCGGTTGTCTCCATTCGCGACGCGGATGCAGCGCCGGGAACGGGCACGTTTCTCAGTGTCCATGACGTAAGGGACGAAGGCCTGTTTGTGGACAATGACGTGAAAAATGCCCGGAGTGTCTTTAAAGCCAGGAAATGCGCCTTCACGATGCACGGCAACGAGTTGCCAGGAGGAGTCAAGATTGGGCATTAACGGGCCAAGGATTGGGGCTGGACTACACTGAAACTCCTCAGTGCTGTTCCGGACGAGCCACTTGAATACAACGGCTTGGATCCGCCATTGGGTTGTTGTTTTTCACAAAGTCCAATAAAATCGGACCTCCTTGAAATGGAAGCATTGTGAATTTGCAAGGTGTTGTAGAGGTCGAAGTTCAATTGGAGTCTTCTTTTCAAGATGAACATCAGGCGACCAACGATAAGGTCCACACTGACTTCAGCTTTGACAGTGTTGGCTTCCAGTGGCTACGGCTGCCCCGAGATCAAGCCTGGGACGGTGCTGCTTCCCGGGTTCGACTTCAGTCTCATTAGCTGCGACGTACGGCAAAATGATCCGGAATAGTTTCCACAGCTACCGAGCTAACACGAATTGTGAAGGCGGTTTGTCTGGATCCCAGGAGGTGTTGATGAGTAAGAATAGATCCGGTGCTCCTGTTACAGCGCTTAGCCGACGGGCTTTCATGGAATTAGCCGGTTCATCGCTGACACCATTTGCCCTGCCCATGGTCGGGTATAGCTTGTCGGCTGATCCACCGAAAACAGAAAGCAAATCCTCTGCAGCAAACACGCAAGCTCTCACACCATATGAGGACTCTTTCTTCTATGGTCGCCGGTACTTTATTATTCGCAGCGGCTGGGCCACAATGATTCTCCAGGCTGATCACGCTGATTTGGGACCAGCCCTCACTTACTTGTTGTTTAACGCAGAAATCCCCGGCCAAAGCCGGAGAAAGTCCGGAGCGTTTAACTTCGTCGGTTCAGAGGGAGCATCTGCCAGCGCACTTCAGGTGGAGCTTGGAGGCTATCTGTTTTCTGCTCTGGGAAAACGAACACACACGCGCTGGATCAGTGAAGGGGGCATTCCTACAGTAGAGGCCGTATGGTGGGCTGGCGGCATCAGGGTCACTGAACAGTTTTCAGGGCTCACAAAACCTGGCCTTTTTCAGAGGGTCATCCGGCTTGAAGGAGCCAACCTGATGGGGCCGCAACCGGCGTCGGTCAGGCTTTCTCTGCCAGCAGGCAAGTTTGTCGGCCAGGGATCCGTGCTGGTATGGAACTCAAAGGAATGCCAACTGGGACTGATCGTCCACGGCAATGCACCCGTAGAAAGCAATGTGGTCCGTGGCTACGTTGACATTGGACCTTTTAACACAGATCCGCACGCTGCCATTGAAGTTCACACCAGCCTGCTTGTGCAAGCTCCCGCCCGTGATTCCAATGAGATGGTAGATCGCACCGCAACGCTCGTATCCACCTCCGCCGCCAGTGAACGCCTTGCCACAAAGAAGATGTGGTCTGAGACCTCCCAAATCACGACCGGAGATAGCACGATTCAGGACCTTTATGATCACGCGAGATATAGCCTCTCAGGAATGATAGCTGATGACGGCAGTATGGACGCCGGCATCTTCGAATACGGGGCCCAATGGGCGCGCGACACTTCAAACAGCGCCTTGGGAGCGGTTCACGCAGGCCTCTTTGATTCGGCGCGCGCTGCTTTGGAAAATGTCCTGGCGAACATGGTCAGCGAGCAAGGCAGAACGATGGTTGCGAGTCGATTTACACCTCCGGAATTTGAAGAACTGGACCAGATGGGGGAAATCCTGCATGCCCTGAAGGCCTATCGTGACTGGACGGGAGATGAGTCGCTGCTCCAGGAGCACAGGACGAAAATCGTCAATTTGATAGAGCGCCCTCTGAGTTCGCAATTTCGCGATGCAACAGGAATGGTCCATGACCGGCGCGAGTATTGGGAGCGAACTTTTGAAGACGCGTATGAACTGGCCTATCAGATTTACCTTATTCAGGGATTACGGGACGCGGCAGATTTGGCCCCTGTATTGAGAGCAGAGGAGCATGCTGACCGCTGGCGGAAACAAGCTGGCGAAACGCTTCAGGGACTGCTTCATCATCCCAACATGGCGCTGGTTGATAATGGGCATCTGATCAAGAGGCGGAATGTAACGGGCCAAATTGCAAATGCAATTCCTGCTTCGAGCGCTGGCCTGCCCGGGGCTCCGTTATGTACAGAGAGCTACCATCGACTGATGCCGGATTCCTCAATGGCATTACCTATTGCTCTTGGAATTATCGATCCAGGGTCACCCATTGCCGCGAGCACGCTCGATCAACTCGAACAGTTGTGGAATACCCGCTGGAGCGACGGCGGCTACGACCGTTATAACACCAGTTCCCAGATGGACCAGCCTGGACCGTGGCCGTTCGCCACCTGTTTTATCTTGCGTGCCCAGCACGATTCAAAGCAATACGAGCGCAGCCGGCGAACTCTTAAATGGATGAACACGGTTCAAGGGGCGAAATCGGGTTGCTGGTTTGAAGAGATTCCCTCTACCCGCTCCCAGGAACCCTACGCTGGGCTCATACCGTGGACGTGCGGAGAAGTAACCCTGTTTGTAATCCGTCATTGGCTTGGTGTCCAGTTTCGTGAAGGGAACACCGTCATTCGTCCGAATCTGTACCCTGGGTCGGCCCGCGTTTCTGCTGATCTTCGTCTCAGGAAGGGAACACTCCACCTTGAAATCAGCGGGAGTGGAAGAGTTGCCCACGCACTCGTAAATCGACGCAAGGTAAGGCCTGCCGCAGACGGGTCAGTAGTTCTTCCCAGGACCTTCACTTCAGGGACGGTCGAGATTTTTGCCCAGCAGAAGCGTTGAACCTAGCTGTACTGTATTAATGCGGCTTCTACAGCATTCTGGAACTCGCCGAACAATTGCAGTGGATTCCAGCGTGTCACGCATATTGGAAGCAGTTACGTTTACGGCAGCGGATTTTTCAGCCAGGCGATGGACCTATGGGCGTACCAGAACGGGGTCCGGATTGCCTTCTCCCGTCCGGGCAAGCCTACCGACAATGCCTTTGTGGAGTCATTCAACGGAACCTTCAGGGCAGGATGCCTGGATGCTCACTGGTTCACGACCTTGGCTGAAACCCGGCCGATCATCGAGAGCTGGCGCAGGGAGTACAATGAGAGCCGCCCTCACAGGGCTCTCGGAGAGAAGACGCCGAACGAATTTGCCTGTCATGTCGCGGCTAGCCACGACATGGCAGGCCCTCAAGAGGCCGAAAAACTCACTCTGGAAGTGGTATAAAAAAACCGGGCCCCTCAGCTTTAATGTAAACTGTCTCTCTTCACCTGGTACCAAAACTCGGGCAGGTCATTACGCTGAGGTCCATTGCAAACCATCCACCGTAGCCTTCTACAAGCAATTCCATCGGCTATACATTTTCCCGGAATTCGGCGTACTAAGGATGAATGCGATCGCACGCGACCATGTGAAGCGATTTGTTGGTTGCGTTGCGGCAAAGGGACTTTCCAAGAACACCATCGGGCTTGTGATCGCCTCACTTCGTCCGCTTTTCAACGCGGCGATTGAGGATGGTATTATCCAATTGAACCCAGCCGCCAGACTTGGCCGCTTCATCCACACCAGAAAACCAGAGCGGCGAGCATCTGCGCTTACGCGGGAAGAAACAGAAGCAGTCCTGAAAACATCACGCGAACACCGGGCGCGTTTTTATCTCTTGTTCATGACGGCGCTAGGAGCCGGATTTAGACTTGGCGAACTGCTTGCCTTGACATGGGCAGACATCAACTGCGGACAAGATGAGGCAGACTCAAAACACTTCATCATCGTAAGGCGGCGTTTTTACGCGGGAACTTCAGCATCCCGAAGGGCAATCGAAACCGGCGCGTGGATATGTCGAAAGAGCTGCGGCGCGTCTTACTTGGGGCCCGCGATGCTCGGATGCTGGCAGCCTTCCAAAAGGGCAAAGACTCAATTGCCGATGAGCTGGTCTTCATGTCTGAGATTGGCGGCCCTGTTGACCCATCAAAGCTCATCAATCGCCATTTCCTACCAACACTCGAAACGGCAGAACTCCGGGGCATCCGTTTTCGTGATCTGCGGCACACTTTCGGGAGCTTATTGATTCAGGCTGGCGCGCCACTCGCTTATGTCCGCGACCAAATGGGCCATTCGAGCATCAAGATCACAGTTGATACCTACGGGCATCTGCTGGCCGGTGCTGATATCGGCTGGATGGACATGCTGGACGAAAAAACAACTCCGCAACAATCCGCAACCCAGCCGCAACCAGAACCCAGGCGATTTCGAGCGAATCACGCTAAGTCATTGAAAAGATGGCGCGCCTGGAGGGACTCGAACCCCCGGCCTACAGATTCGAAGTCTGCCGCTCTATCCAACTGAGCTACAGGCGCGTGAATTCAACTCTACCAGCTTGGAGTCACTTCTTGCAACTCAAGGCCTGCCGCAGCATATCCCCATTGCAGCCACTTAAATGGAAACCGAGGCTGGTACGGAGCCCTCAGCCATTAACCCGATAGCACTGACGCGTAATCCTATGCTGTCCAGCCGGTATGGGAGGAAGTTTCAGGCATGTCGGACGCAATGGCGGGGGCGGCCTCTTGAGGCGAATGGAAAGGTCGATCGTGCGGCGAAAGTGTGGGACTGCTGGCGGGCTCTGAACTCCTGCCCCTGGCTTCCTCCCAGGTTTTTCTGACTTCGGCAAGGTACCCGGCAGCCTGCCGTAACTGACCAGCGTCAAGACGGGCACTTCCCTCGAAAATCTGCTTACGCACAAGAACGTAAAAATGGTTCAGCCATTGGATGGACTCATCGCCCGGTGCAAGGTCGAGGGCCGCCTGGAGATGGGCGATGAAGGAAATCGCACGATTCAAGTTGAGAGTCTTTTTCTCAATGTCACCGGACTCAATGGCACGTGCCGCCGAGTGGAGAAGTCGGATAATTTCGTCGTAGCACTGAATGTAAACGTCCGCCATACAGGTACCACGGACGGTGTTCGCACGATAACTCTTGAAAGGATCGTTGTTCATCGTTAGCTGGTGGTCGACGTGGTCGACGTTGTCGAAGTCGAAGTTGAACTGCCGCCCAGATTCCCAAGCTGTGCTTCAATCTGCTGGAGCATGAGGGGCAACGTTTGCAGCGTCGAATTGACTTGGGCGTATTCCTTCAGCCAGAGTTGTTGTTGCTGCGCGAGCCGCGTTTGAAAGTCGCTGATATCGCTTTTGATGAATTGCTCGTTTTGCTGAATCCCCTGCAGGTCGATGTACAACGGACCTGTGGAGGGATCTGTCAGGTTCATCAGGTCATTGCCGAAGTTGATGGCAAAACCGTTGGTCCCGCTGCTCTGCTGGAAGAAATTCTGCACCGAACTCGGATCACTGCTGAGCGCGGCGTTCAGCTCACTGCTGTTAACCTGCAAGGTGCCGTCCGACTGCATCGTGATGCCTAGGGAGGCGAGGCTGGTTATGCCGTTGTTTCCGCTGATGGCGTAATTGACGTCGCTGTAGAGGCTCTGCTGTACCTGGCCCAGGGCCACGTCTGAGAGCAACGGGGGCTGGCTGGAGGCGCCCTGGGTGTAAGTGAATTGCGCATTCACCGCCTGGATTACTGAGTTGTAAGCCGACACAAAATTATTGATTGCGGCCGAGGCCTGTTGTGTATCGGAACCCACCGTCAGGGTGACCGGGTTCGCCGAGGTCCCGGTCAGTTCCAGCGTGACATCGGGAATAACCCCCGTCACCGTGTTGCTGGTAGTGTTCAGCGGAACCCCGTCAACGGTAATCGAGGAATTGCTTCCCGTCGCAGTCTTACTGAAAGTCAGCCCTGTCGTATTCCCTGAAATCGTCAGGTCGCCCGGCGTCCCGCTCGTGTCGCTGACAAGAGCCAGGCGGGAACCACTGGCATCCGTAATGACGCTGGCAGTGACGCCGTAGCCTTGGTCGTTGATGTAAGAAGCCAGGCCGTCCAGCGTGTCGTTGCTGCTGTCGACGGTGATCGTAACCGGGCTGCCAGTCCCAACCTGAAGCGCGAATTGCCCCGTCGCAAATGCAGTGCTGCCTGAGGCGAGGGCAGCTGTGTCATATGACGAGGTCGTCGCCAGAGAATTCACCACCACGGTGTGGGTGCCCGTTGCCGCGCCGGCAGTGGTGCTGGCGGTCAGAACATTGCTGTTGGAGGAACTGGCTGTGGTGGCGGCCAGACCGCCCAGAGGATCCTGAAGCGCCTGAACGGCGGTCTCCAGGCTGCTGATCAGATTGTTGATATTATTGATAGCGGATTCTTGCGAAGTATAGGTGTTCTCCTCGTTGATGAGCGGCCGTGCACGTTCAATCCCTGGTTCAAACCCAGACCCGTCGTGTCCAAGCTCAACCCGAACCCCATTGACCCCATCGGATTTTGGCTCCTTCTTGAGAGGTGAAGAAAAACTCATGATGGCGGAGTTGGTTCTGGCGTCTCCGCCATCATGAAAGGAACGACCTTTACTGCAGCAGTTTGAGCAGACTCTGCGGTACCGAATTGGATTGGGCAAGCGAGTACATGCCGGTCTGTTCGAGCACCGAGTACTTGCTCAGGTTCGAGACCACCTGCGGGATGTTCGCTGAAGTGATGGTGCTGAGCGCGGAGGTTGTATTCTGGGATTCGACTGTCGCCACATTCTGCCCGTCTTGAAGTTGGAGAATGGCGGCGCCGATCTGCCCACGCAAGGCCCCGACACTCGTAATCGCGGAGTTGATCTCGCCAAGTGCAGTCTGCGGGTTCCCCGCGGTCGTGAAGTCTGTCGTCGTCAGGCCAAGATTGCTGCTGGTCAGGACCGTCGTCGAGATGCCGATGGTGTAGTTGGTTGCCAGGTCGGTCAGGAAGACGCTGGTCGTTGCGGAGGTGAACACCGCCGTGCCGTTGAAGTTGGTGTTACTCCCGATATTGTTGATTTCGGTCAGGATGTTATTGTATTCGGTCCCGAGTGCCGTCAACTCTTGCGATGAGAGCCCGCCGTTCGAGGCTTCGGTGGCCAGCGTTACGGCCGTGTTCAGCAAGGTGCTGACCTGGGATAACGCGCCGTCAGCAACCTGGCCAATACCGATGCCGTTGCTGGCGTTATTAACGCTCTGGTTCAAAGCCGCGATGGAGGCGTTCAGCGAGTTTGCAATTTGTAGCCCCGCCGGGTCGTCGGCACCGCTGTTGATCCGTGAACCGGTGGTCAGTTGAGTCAGAGTGTTCTGCAAGGATTGGTTGGTGGTCTCCAACTGATTTTGCGATTGTAGCGATGGGATGTTAAAGAGGACGCTCAGTCCCATAGGTTTCTCCTCCCGTATATTTTTCTCTGGCCTCCGGCGGAGAACCTCTGGCTGGCGTCGGCCGGCGCTGGGCTCCTGCCTTCTGGCTCTTTCTAGCCAACCTACCTTATCGGCCCGGATTTTCGATTCTTTAGCGCCCGCCGGCCCTGTGGCATAGTACTTTAATACCAGTCCTGCAGAGCGGAGCTGCCGGCGTTCCACCCCGGTGCAAGGCAAGACAAAGGGTGGCAAAGCCTTTCGGTATTTTCCGGGTTACGTAAAGGAGGGCTACTGGGATGTGTTTCCCCTCAACATCTCAAACAAGGTCACCCTCAAGCACAACTCGCGACACAGGGCTAGTCGCCCGGGGCACACGGAACGTGCGCCTCGGTTTCGGCAAGGGCTGAGCGCAACTTCCCGGCCTCAGGGAAACGATCGACCCCTTCCCGCAACAGGGAAATCACCTGTGGCCACTGGCCCAGTTGTGCGCGGAGGCTTGCGGCACGCAGGCAGGAGTCAGGATGCAGACCGATCTTGCGCAGCTTGGCCTCCGCGGTTTCGGCCGCTTCCTCCAACCGGCCCAGCAAAACGCAGGCACCCATGAGGCGGTCGTATAGCACGGCAGACTTGGAAGCGCTGTCGATGGCTCGCCGCAATCGGTCCAAACCTTCCTTCACACGACCAGAGCGGACTTCCGCAAGCCCCAGCTTGCTCTCAATCTGCGGCGTCTTGCCCAGGCGTTCAACGGCCTGACGATAGTACCGGCAGGCGGACTCGAAATCACGCTGTGCGTATCGCTCGTCTCCCTTGGCTTCCGCTTCGGCAGTAACCGCTTGCCGTTGAGCTTGGACCATAGCCTCCTGCAGCTTTTCAGATTCCGGAAAGCGCTTGATCCCCTGTCTCAACAAAGTGATGACGCGCGTCCAGTCCGGCAATTGTGCACGCAGGCTTGCGGCTCGCATAAAATACTCGGGCTGCGGTTCGACCCGAGTAAGCTTCGCCTCCGCAGCCTCCGCAGCTTCCCGCAGACGTCCCAGCCACGCGTAAGCGGCAGTCAGCCGATCATACAGCTCGGCCGATTCAGGCTCTTGTCCAATCGCCTTGCGAAGACGGGCCAGACCTTCTTCGCCTTGCGCCAGTCGAACTTCCGTGAGCCCCAGCTTGCTCTCGATCTGTGGCGAATTGCCCAGAGTGCCGAGCGCCTGCAGATAGGATCGCCTTGCGGCGCCGAAATCACCGAGGCCATAGGAAGCATCTCCCCTGCCTTCCCAGACCAGATGCATCCTGCCTCCGTTTGCTTCGGCCTGATCAAAGCTTGCGATGGCTTCCCGGTACTTCCCCGCACGGGCCAGGGCAAGCCCGTAGAAAAGCCAGGCAACGCCCATCCGCGGATTCAGTTCGCAGGCGCGTGCAAAAAGCCTGATAGCCTCATCGTTGTTGTGGAAGTGCTCAAACTCCTCGACGCCAAGCTCAAAATGGGCATTGGCGTCCTCCGGCCTTTCGCGTATCTTCTCGCGGCCGAGTTCGCGATAAAACTGGTACTTTCTGGCCAGAGTCTCGCCATCCGCAATGAATCCCAGGTGATGAATCAGGAAGTCTGCAGGCTCCATTTTCATCCCCAGCTCCACAATGCGGCCCCCCACGGTTTCGTGGACACGCCCGGCGAAATACACGCCTGGCTGGCGCCGGAAGAGGCGAACATTCTGGTGCTGCACGTAGGCGGGGTACTGTCTTGCAAAATCGGGCGCGGACGTATTCGGCACGGCCCGCTGGTCCCAAAGATGGCAATTCATTTCCAGCAGGTAGTTACGGATTTGGACCACGTAGCCCGCAACCGTGGAATGACTGAGCAGCGAAGGGATGGATTCATCGGCCGACGAATCGAGAACCTCATCTGCATCCAGGATTAAAACCCAATCGGACCGGACCTCCGCCAACGACAGGTTGCGTGCCTTGGCAAAGTCCTTCTCCCATGGAATCTGAAAAACCCGGGCATTGTATCTCCGGGCAATTTCCTGGCTGCCGTCCGCCGATCCCGTATCCGCAATAACAATTTCGTCCACCACTCCGCGTACGCTGTCGAGACAGCGAGCGAGCGTCGCTTCCCCATCCTTGACGATCATTGAGAGTGCAAGTGTTGGCATGATGTTCTGTTTGCCTTCTGCTGAGTGCCAGAGTCTCCAGTCGAGCGCGTGCGCGCGCCCTGCAAAACGAAAGTCTCATGCAGGTTCTTCGATCAGGCTCAAGCGCCGACCAGGCGGCGGATTCTTTCAACTTGCAGGTTGGTGATTCTTTTCCAGTTCAGCTCCGCCCGCACCTTCCTTGCCGCAAAGGCGCCCCGACGGGCCGCCTCCTCCCGATGTTCGAAAACCCACCGCATGGCTTTTGATAAATCCTCCGCGTCTGGCTCGAACCATGTAAACGGGCCCGATACGGGACCAAAGCGCAACGGCGCGTTGGGCACTTGGGATTCTTTGGCCGAAACGAAGTATGACGCCTCCGGAGGGCAAAACTCTCGCGCCGGCCCAAGCCCTGTGGTGATCACAGGCCGGCCACAGGCGAGCCCTTCGGCCAGAGGCATCCCAAAACCCTCTCCACGGTAAGGCAAGACCACGGCGTTCGATCCCCGATAGAGCGACGCGAGCTTGGAATCATCAAACAGTTCGGTAAGAACGACCAGGTGCGGCGAACGGGTATTCCCGCTCACACGGGACAACTCCTCGAGCTGGGTCATATCCTTGTAGAACGTCGATGAACCGATATCCTTAATAACCAGCGTAACGTCATCAGCGGACGTAAAGGCGCGACAGTACGCGTTCCAGAGAACATCGATTCCTTTGCGAGCGATTGCCCCGCCCACAAAAAGAAAGACAAAGCCTCGGCATCCTTCAGGCTGCCACACTGGCCCCTCGGGCTTGAAAACTTCCGGATCAACTCCGTAAGGAATAACATGCACTTTACCTTCCTGCACTCCGCCATGGATGAAAACCTCACGGCAAAATTCGGAGGGGACCCAAAGCTCGTCTACGAACCTTCTGATCTGATCGGCCCACCTCGCCGGGATGCTTCCGTATTCCCAGGGCAGGATGACGACAAGCTTCCCGCATGCGGGAGGTCGGAAGCTTGGTGGCCAGTGTTGGCGGATGGTCAGGTCGAGGCGCCGAACACGCTGCTTGAGCCCTTTCGAAATTGCATCGAAATGAGGCAACGCAATCCCCTGAACTTCGCTAAAACCATGCGGCTCAAAGGCAGTGTCGAAATCGCTTTCAGCCGAAAGTGCCGCGGCAATCTCCCGGTTAATGCGGGCCAGGCTTGAATGGACATAGAAAGGTCCTACCAGCGTGACTCCTGGCGTGACAGCGGCGGCCCTCGGCAGCAGCCGGCAAGCGGCGGTCACGTCATCAAGAGTTTTCTGGAGCCTCTTTCTTGTGGCTTCCGGCATTCGGGCCAAACCCAACAGGCCTCTCGCCGGCTCAACTTGCCGGTGCAGGACAAAGTATTCAAAAATCATCTCAAGGTACCGCGGCTCGCGTCGCACTAACGCTCCAAGGACCTGGTACCTCAGCTCCTGAGCCACGTTGTATGGAACGCGTTGCCGCAGGATGCCGAAAACGGAAGGAGCGTACGCGGGGCGGACCTGCGCGCCCGGCAAGTAACACTGCAGCGCCATTGCCTGGTTTCCGGCGAGTTCAAATACACGCCCGAGCAGCCAGAGACTGCGATAGGAACTTTCCCCACCACTGCCAATAAGAGACGGGTCAGCGTTCTGTGTAGCCTGGCGAACGTAGCGAGGGATATCCTCCCATCTCTCTTTCGAAGCACAGAGCAACGCCGCCAGATACGGAAATTCCGCGTACCGCGGATAGCAATCCATCCCGAGCTTCAGCAGCCTCTCAGCCTCTTCGTGCTGGTTGTGCCGAATCAGGAGAACGATCAGATCGCGCACCAGCAGTGAACCTTAATGCTCGGGAATCGCAGTCCTGTCGCGCCAAAGTTGGGACAATCGTTCAAGGGCACTTCCGGGCTCCTTCTGCTCCCCAAGCAGGGCCGAGTACAGTCGTGCCCAAGACTCACTGCTCTCCTGGAGAGACCCTTCCAGTTCAGGTGACGGGGTTGACGAACCCGAAATCCGGAACCCCAACTCGGCGCTGTCAACGTTCGTTCCTCTCTTCCACAGACGAGGCTGCAGGCCGATCAGGTCGATTTCAGCAAGGCAAGGCAGGTGCACTGCAACAAAGGAACGAGATCCGGGGTTGGTGATTGCGCGGCGCAGACTGATCGACGAACCTTCCACGAGCCTGTCGCCCGCGAGCCAAAGAAAGGCAGCGTCAGCGCCTTGGGGAAGTTTGTTGTCCCGTAAGATTGAGACATTCCCCGTTTGGACCCGATCCGAAACCTCGCGCAGTACACGGGGAACATCATTACTTGAGGACAAGTCGGTAAGCAAAGAAACCATCCGACTTCGTTCGTAGGATCGCTCAAGGTTGAGCGAATCAGGCTTGACAACGTATAGCGGCATTGAAACGCGTCCGAATTAAACAGAGAGGTAAATCAACTTCCACATGAATCGCAACAAAACAACCAATCGCCCAGAGAATCAAGCTTGATTGCGGATCAGTCGGGCCGCAAACCTCGAACCAGTTTGTTCTCGAAGCATCTGTCAAAGCCTCACCCGAGTAACCGGCGGAATTCCGCAACCCAGCACGGAATGATCGTGCTCCAGTCGTATTGCCGCACCATTTCGGCCCGTCCTCGCTCCGCGCGCCTGAAGGCCTCTTCTTTATGGGAAAAAACGTGCCGCATAAGCCGGCGCAGATGGTCCACATCAGGGTCGGCCCACCGATGCCCGGCAAAAACTTCAATGTCCACGTCGTCCGGCACCGGCGTCAACCGGTAATCAAGCAGGTAGCTGTTCTCGCGGCTCAAGAAATCCGTCTGACCGCCCCAGCCCGTTGCAATGACGGGAACCTGGCAAGAAAGAGCCTCCAGGAATGGACGGCCGTACCCTTCGCCACGGGTCGGCAGAACAAAGCAGTCTGCGGAGGCATAAAGACGCGGCATCTCGCTTTGAGAAACAAAACCGTTGATGAGGATAATCGGCGGTGCCTTCTCCAATCGCACGCCGGCTTCCCGCTCAACAAAATAGGCGATTTCGGCCTGCAGGTCATTCACTATTCCGTGGTGGCGGGTGACCTTGAGGACCAGAGCAACGTCTTCGTCCGCCTTGAATTCCCTCAGATAGGCATGTAAAAGGGCGTCATACCCCTTGCGTTGTTGCCAGTCTAAAATGGAAAGGAAATTGAACCCGCGTTTCCGGGGAATCTGTAAGGGAGCGACGCCTGGACTGAAGAGATGGGTATCAACTCCGGGAGGAACCAGCCGAAGCTTGCTCTCTTCAACGCCTGCCCGGGCATAAGTTTCCAGATTGAACCGGCTGGGTACCCAGATTTCATCCATCGCGCTGCAGCGCTCCGAAACTCCATCCGGAAGTCGGTCCGTTTCAAACATAGTCCGAACGACACACCAGCGGCCATAAGTCTCCATGTCCCAGGCTCTGGCCACTGCAAACTGCAGGAGGACGCTCTCGCTAAGGTCAACTGTCTGGCGCTGGAGTTTCTCAAGCTTGCATCGCGATTCTTCCGGAAGCAGGCCTTTCGTATCGCTCTTGTCCCCCACCGGCACGAGTTGCACGGGGATTTCGCGTTCGGACACCCCCAAGGCCTCTGCCCAGGCCTCTTCCGCGTACCCGCTGCCTCCATAGAAATGTCCCTTAAAATACACTCCCGCTCTACCCGCGCTGGCGTGAAAGGGCGATGCCATGGAGAACGCTGCGCGTCCCTGATTCGCCGGACCGGCGGAGAAGTCGACAGCACAGATTGCCTGGCACGGCTGAAACGCCGCTTCGCTGCCGCTTAAGATCTCCTTCGTCCGCCTGTCTTCATTCCCGGAACCGAGATTGCCGTTTGCTCTGTCGCGACTTGAGATTCTTCCACGAAACGTTTGTATCAGACGGAACAATTCATCCCGTTCTTTGCCGGAGCTTTCCGCCGCAGCCTGCTCCAGAAGCGGAAGCGCCTCCGGAATGCGTCCTGTACTCGCCAGAAGAACACCCAGGTTTCCTGCCGCCCGTGCATTCGCAGGATCCATCGACAGCGCACACCGATAACCACGCTCGCTCTGGAAGACTTGACCGCACATCCATTTCGCAGTTGCCCAGTCATTCCAAATTTCGCTGGTCGCCTGATCCTTCAAGACTCCGTCCAGGATTCGTGCCGCCTCTTTGTAGTTGCCTTCCTGAAAGAGCTTTACTGCCTGACAGTGCCGGTCCTGACAGCCTGAAACGGTTGTTTCTGTCATAAATGCTTCATCCGAAATCGGCGATCTCCTGAGTTCGTGTTTGCAGAGTAACAATTCAATAGAGCGAGCCGCCTGCAGGCTGGGGACCGAATCTTTCAGCCTTGTTTCCCAAGTGGCGGCCCGACAAGAGTCCCGGTTCAGTTCCTGCACAGCTTGCCTTGTGCCTCAAACTGCAGCATCTCGGCTTTTCATCGCAACGCGCCTGGTTCAATTGCGATCAGCAACGGTGCCGCGATCTCATGCAACTGAGACGGTTTCGTCCGGCATGGCTATTTCAGAAGCCGCCACGTCAGCTTCAACCATCATTCTTACCAGTTCCTCGAAACCGACTTCCGGTCGCCAACCCAGTTCCCTTTCCGCCAGACGGGCGTCCGCCCTGAGGTCGTGGATCTCGCCCGTACGGAGCAGGCTGGGATCAAACTCCACGTATTCCTCCAGTCGCTCAAGGGCGCCTTCTACGCTCGGTGTCCTGTGGATCTCGAACAAGGCGCGCGCCACAAATTCGGCCACGCTGTGCGAGGTTCCGCTCCCGATCACGTAGTCTTTCGCAGACCCTTGGTTCAGCATGGCGTGGATTGCACGGACGTAGTCTCCAGCAAAGCCCCAGTCCCTGCGAGCATGCACATTCCCCAACTTCAGCCTGCTCTTATCTCCTCTAGCCCATGCTGCGGCGGCACGGCTTATCTTGCGAGTGACCATCTCCGGCCCCCGCCGCGGCGACTCATGGTTGAAAAGAATTCCGCCGACCACAAACAGGCCGCGCTCCCGGTAGACCTGAACGAGCCGGTGCGCCGCCATCTTTGAAACTCCGTACGGCGAAGTCGGATTAAACGGAGACTCCTCGTTCAGGAACCCTTCTGCATTCCCAAACATCTCCGAGCTAGAGGCCTGGTAAACGCGGGTGTCGGGCTTCTGCCGCTCAATGATCTGAAGCAGCGCGGCGAGCCCGCCAACATTCACTTCGAAGGTTTCGGCTGGGTGTTCCCAACTGGTGGGCACAAAGACCTGCGCGGCGAGATTGTAGACCTCGTCCGGCCACGCCTTTTGAAAAGCTACCGCAAGAGATATCGGATCTCTCAGGTCCCCGTAGACAAGTTCAACTTTTCCCTTGATGTGCTGAAGCCACTTCAAAGTTTCCGGCTCCCGTCTTACGAGCCCATAAACGCTGTAGCCGAGCCCCATTAAGTACTCGGCCAGGTAACTGCCGTCCTGGCCTGAACTGCCGGTGACCACTGCCGTCTTCATAGGCTGCCTTTCATGAATGAACTGCGAACATTTCCTTGCGCTACCAAATCCTCAATAAGAACTCTCCCATGAAACCTCGGCACATTAACTCTTTCCCTTGAACACCGTGCACCTGGCTTGCCAAATAATTTCTGGTTTCTGGCTTTTGGGTTCTTGACTGAACGGATTGCCTGAATTGCCGATAAAGGATTATTGAGTACCATGGGTCCGGCCGGGAAGGCCTTGTGAGCACTGCAAACTGAACCGGGGAGTTAACCGCATGATTCAGCTCACGCGCTTGAATGGAAAATCTATCGTCGTGAACTCTGATCTGATCGAGTTCGTTGAGAACACGCCAGACACCGTCATCACGCTGATTACCGGGGAAAAGGTGGTAGTCGCAGAGACTACGGAAGACATTCTCAACCGCGTCGTCCTGTTCCGCCGGCGTCTGCTCCCTGCCTCCCCAGCCACGATTCCGCCCGCCGTGTTGCGTTCGCAAAACGGCCTGTGCAACAAATCGGAATGAGGTACGACATTGGATAAAGGAAGCTGGGCAGGAATCGTCGTTGCGCTCGCCGGCATTATTGGCGGCATGACGATGGAAGGCGGGAAGATCGGCCAGATCCTTCAGCCGACCGCGGCGTTGATTGTGTTCGGGGGCACTCTGGGGGCGGTCATGATTGCCTTCCCTCTCCCAGTGGTCATCACAAGTTTCAAAGGGCTGGCTCATGTTTTCTTTAAAGCCGCAAGTGATCCTGAGCAGGTAATCAAGGAGATCGTGCGCTACGTGCAGATGGCACGCAAAGAAGGAATCGTGGCTCTTGATAACGAATTAGAAAACATTGAGAATCCCTTCTTTAAAAAATCTCTCATGCTCGCCATTGATGGAACCGAACCGCGGGAACTTCGGAACATTATGGAGCTGGAGATGGACAATCAATCCGAGCATGAAGAAAGAGTCCCTCAGGTTTTCGAGTCAGCGGGCGGGTTCGCTCCGACTATTGGCATTCTCGGCGCCGTGATCGGCTTGATCCAGGTGATGCAGCACCTGAATGACATCTCTGAAGTTGGACGAGGCATCGCAGTTGCCTTTGTAGCGACGATTTACGGTGTCGGGTCGGCCAATCTATTCTTTCTTCCTGCCGCTGGCAAACTTAAGATCCGCCTTCGGCAGGAGCAGTTGACCCGCGAGATGATCCTGGAAGGAGTGATCTCAATTCTTGAAGGATTGAACCCGCGGATGGTAGAGACCAAACTTCGCGGGTTTCTGGCGAGCAATGAAGAAAAGAAGAAAGGACGGAAAGAAGAGGTCGCACCCGCACAAGAAAAAGAACTTGAGCCTGTACAATGAGCCGCAGGAAAAGAACAGAAAGCCATGTAAGCCACGAGCGATGGTTGATTTCCTATGGCGATTTCGTCACCTTGCTCTTCGCTCTCTTCGTGGTATTGTTTTCGTCCTCGCAAGTGGACAAACGAAAGATCGGCATGGTTGCCCAGGCCATCCA
The DNA here is from genome assembly GCA_037379595.1 of Acidobacteriota bacterium. Classification (GTDB taxonomy): domain Bacteria; phylum Acidobacteriota; class Terriglobia; order UBA7540; family UBA7540; genus SCRD01. The sequence continues at coordinate 23,891 of JARRJI010000066.1, forward strand.
GGCAGCCTTCCAGCAACTGGGAATCTTCAAAAGCAGCGACACAACCCCTTCACTCACCCATGCAGGCCCGGTGACGCTTTCAAAGGTTCAAATGGCTGAGAGTTTAGCAAGCACCACTTCCCTGGTGCGGGTGATTACATCGTCAGGTGGAAGGCAGAATCCGGTTAATGCACTGTGGCACGTGGCAAAGATCCGGGAAGAACTCGAAAAGGCGCTGGCACCGGAGCTTCGGCGGCACGAAGTCAGACTCCACACGAACAAAGAAGGCCTGGTCATCAGCCTGGAAGAAATTGGCTTCTTTGCCAGCGGGTCCGCCGTTCTAAAGCCGCAAGCCATGCCAACCCTTGCCAAAATCTCCGCCATACTGGCACACGTGCCGGAAGATATTCGCGTGGAGGGCCACACGGATAATGTTCCCATCCACAACCTGCAATATGCATCCAATTGGGAACTGTCAACCGCCCGGGCGACTGAAGTCCTAAGTCTCCTGATCACTCGCTTTGGGATTGCTCCCGACCGACTTTCTGCTGCGGGCTATGCGCAATTTCATCCTCTCGCTTCAAATGCCACCACCGCGGGCCGCGCCATAAATCGCAGGGTCGACATTGTTGTGCTCAGGAACGACCTTCAAAATCCGCCAGAGGTCCCTTCACGTACTTCCCGGGCTGTGACCGCATCACCGGGAGATCATAAGTCACTTCCTTAGCACATTTTAAGAATTGCCCTAAAGTCTGCGCCACAGTTTAGCCGATTACCCTACTTCAGTAATTGGGTTCCAATTACGTTGTTCAAAATGGTGGTTTAATGGGCACAACTCTTATCAAAGCTGATTTTTCCAGTGCAGTAATTGCCAGCCCCAACGCAGATTTCCGGAAAAGAATCCACGAAATGCTGGATTCGGCGCAGTGTAGCGCGGCAGAGGCGCAGGGGGGAGCCGAAGCCTTGGCAAAGCTCGACCTTGGAGAATGTCAAGTTTTGCTACTGGACAAATGGCTGCCCGACCTTGATGTTTCCGAGTTTGTGGACCTTGTCAGGAACCGCTACCCGGATGTGCGTATTGTCGTGATGGATCCCGAAGCTGACCCAGAAGTTGCGCCAGGGGAGATGCCGTGGGAACCTGCTCCGCAGGAAGAAACACCTCTCTCCGAGGATTTTTGCCCAACATCTTCCACCGAACTACACACACTGGCTGAGTCTGCTCAGGAGGCGCCGTCGCCGGCGGTCGAGCCACTGCCGGGAATGATGGGAGTAAGCCGGGCGATGCAAAGCGTCTACCGGATGTCACGCCTGGTCGCTCCTCGTTTAACGACAGTCCTGGTGACCGGTGAGACAGGAACCGGAAAGGAGTTGGTGGCCAAGGGCATCCACCTCCTGAGCCCGCGCCAGGGCCAGCCTTTTGTGACGGTCAACTGTGCGGCCATCCCCGAAGCCCTCCTCGAGTCCGAGCTTTTCGGTTATGCACGTGGCGCCTTTACGGGGGCGTTCCAGTCCCGGATCGGGCGAATCCACTCGGCGCACGGCGGGACACTCTTTCTCGATGAAGTCGGAGAGCTTCCGCTCAGCATGCAGGCGAAGCTCCTGCGTTTCCTCCAGGAAGGCGAGGTTCAGCGGCTGGGCGGGCAGGACGTTATCCGGGTGGATGTGCGCGTCGTCGCTGCGACAAACGCTGAACTGAGCAAGCGCGTTGCCGGAAAGGCATTCCGGGAAGATCTGTACTATCGAATCTCCGTTTTCCCCATCGATCTGGTTCCATTGCGCGAGCGCCCCGAAGACATCATTCCACTGGGGCGCCATTTTCTTGACATGTTCTGCAAGGAAAGTAACCTTCCTGCCAAAAGCATTTCCGACGCTGCACGGAAGCGGTTGGAGAGTCACACCTGGCCTGGAAATGTGCGCGAACTTCGCCACGTCATGGAGCGAGCCTTTATCCTTTCCGAAGACTGTAAACAGATCCTTCCGGAGCATATCAGCCTGCAGATGCCGTGGCGCTAGCATGAGGAAACTTTTAGCTTCAGGGACTTCGAAT
>JARRJI010000067.1:0-15083 GCA_037379595.1 Acidobacteriota bacterium
AGGTTATCGATTTCGAGATACGCTTTGCCGTAAGGCTGGTTGTCAATGCCCAGACGCCGCTCTTCCTGCACGGCGTTGCGCTGATTGTTCAGGTTGGCCTGATTTACGGCGAGTGAGCGCATCCGGTCGCTTTCGAGAAAGAGCGCCAGGGCAAGCTGGTTTTTGGGCAGCATCTCGAAATAGTTGGTCCGATCTTCGCTGGTGGTACCGTTCATGTCCCCGCCGTTGTTCTCAACGAGGATCATGTGTTCGCCTTTGCCCACGTTTTTCGAGCCCTGGAACATCATGTGCTCGAACAGATGAGCAAAGCCGGTCCTGCCTGGCCGTTCATTGTGGGAGCCCACCTTGTAGGTAACGGAGATGGCGAAAACGGGTGCAGTGTGATCCGGCGCAATAATCACGCGCAAGCCATTCGCGAGACGCTGATCGGTAAATTCAAGGTGCGGGACACGGAGTTGCGCGGCCGCCAACCCCTGGGCTAACAACAACACAGCCGCCAGCAACAACGTGCCAGTTCGGTATCTTCTCATGTGCAAGACTCCTTGGAGCCTCAAATGGTTATTGGTAAAAAGGAGGCCGGATCACTTAAAAATGGATTCGGATCATAGATTTCTCGCTTGCAATTTTTCACTTGCTGGGTTCGAACCATTACCCGCATCGCGATTTCAAGACTACCTGTTTAAGAATGCGTGACTGCCCCGATTATACCTCGCTTCCGGTGCGGAGTCTGCAGGGTTTTGTGTGGTGAAGGAGCAGGTCATTGGAGGAAAGGGCCACGGTCAGGAATGCGCAAGTCGTGGTTACCTTCTGCAAGGCCAGATTTTCAAAAGCCCATTGCCACGCAGAGCGCGGCGACGTCGCCGATCCGCTCATTGAGCTCTGCGGGCACAATCTGGCACACGGCGACCGAGTGCGGGAGCGCCTCGCGCTGCATGACCTCGCGAGCCGGGCCGAGCAGCATCTCGCCCAGGCGCATCGCCAGACCTCCAATCACAATTCTATCCGGATTCAGGATGTCCACCAGGATCGCCAGCACTGCGCCCAATCGCTTGCCGGTTGAGTGAAGGATGCGGATGGCTACGGCGTCGCCTTTGCGCGCAGCCAGAGCGACATCGCGGGCGGTGAGGGGCTTGCCCCTCTCGAGGCGTTCCGCAAGGAGCGTCGGTTCATTCCTCTTGAGAGAGGTCTCGACGGCTTTCTGTGCAACCTGGGCCATGCCGCCACCGCTGGCCCATCCTTCAACAGAGCCGGCCTTGTGATATCCCACGGGGCCGGAACGGGTGAGTCGGACGTGGCCAATCTCTCCCGCGAAATCGTTGGCCCCGTGATAGAGGCGGCCATCCGCGATGATCCCGGCGCCAAGTCCCGTTCCCATCGTCAGGAAAATCATGTTCCGGCATCCACGCCCGGCCCCAAAGCGGTGCTCCGCTACCGCGCCTGCGTTGGCGTCGTTTTCCAGGTGGCAGGTAACGCCGAAATCCTTCTCAAGAATTGCCTTGATGGGCACGTCCACCCAGGTTGAAAGGTTGGGCGGCGCCTGGATAACACCGCTAAGGTGATCGAGCGGGCCGCCGCAGCTGACTCCAATGGTGGCGGCCTTCAGTTTATGTTTTGAAAGCAGATCGTGAATTCCCGCTTTGATCAGGCGAAGGGCAGGTTCGGGGCCCTGGACCGGTTTGGTCGGGAACTCGATTCGTTCCAGAACCGAGGGCGGCTGCAATGAGATGACAATGGCTGTCTTCGTTCCACCGATATCAACTCCGATTAGCGCGTTTTTTGGCATACCGGCTGAAATCCTCCATGAATCGTTATGAATCCTTGCCCGTCTAATCTAAAGGGCATTGAGGGCTTGCGGCTCCATTGGCGGTGCAGCCCATTCGTGATCCGCATCCACATCCGGCATACTTGTTCAGGAAGGGCGCGGTTGCTAGAATTATAAATTGGTTCCGCTTAGGAGTCGCTACCCCACGAGTCTTGTTTTCCTATGAAACCCATTATTGAGGTTCAAGACCTGACCAAGGAATTTCGTTCCTTTCGCCGGCGAGAAGGTGTGTGGGGGGCGATGCAGAACCTTTTTGTGCGGGAGCGGATCACTGTGTCCGCCGTGGATCACGTCAATTTCTCGATTGAGCCGGGTGAGGTGGTGGGTTACATCGGGGCCAACGGCGCGGGCAAATCGACCACGGTCAAAATGCTGACGGGCATTCTGGTTCCCACCAGCGGGCATATTGTGGCGAACGGGTATGTGCCCTATCGCGACCGCCGCCGCTACACCAAGCACATCGGCGTGGTGTTCGGGCAGAGAACCCAGCTCTGGTGGGACATCGCGGTGATCGAATCGTTCAAGCTGCTCAAGGAGATTTACGAGGTTTCTGATGCCGACTATCGAGAGCGGCTGGGTATTTTCTCTGAAATTCTCAACCTGAAAGACTATCTGAATACGCCCGTCCGCAAGCTGAGCCTGGGGCAGCGAATGCGATGCGACATCGCCGCTTCGCTGCTGCACAATCCTCCGTTGCTCTTTCTTGACGAGCCGACCATCGGGCTCGACGTGGTGGCCAAGGACCGCATCCGCGAATTCCTGAAAGAAGTCAACCGCATGGAACGCACCACCGTGCTGCTGACGACCCATGACCTCTCTGACATCGAAGAACTCTGCAGCCGGATCATCGTGATCGACAAAGGGAAGACCCTCTTTGACGGCGCGTTGCGGGAGATGAAAGGCCGCCTCGCCAAATATAACCAGGTGAAGTTTTTCCTCAAGGACCGCTGGAAGGCTGTGTGCGTGGCCAGGATGTCAACCGACGGAATCTGTTGCGAGCGCATAGACTATCTGACCTACCTGATGAGCTTGGACCGCGAACGTCCTTCAGGAGGTGAGCGACATTCTGGTTGAAGAGGAGCCAATCGAAGACATTGTGAAGCGTATCTATCTGAGCGGCGAGGTCGTGTGATGGCGACCACCGAGCTCACACTCCCGGCACGGCCGCAAAGCGAATTCTCACTCGGCGCGCTGTCGCGCATTTACGGCGGATTCCTGCGCGTGGGCTTTGTGAACACCATGGCCTACCGCCTGCGCTATTACACCGGCATTGTCACCTATTTCATTTACGTCTCGGTTTACTACTTCATCTGGAAAGCGATCTACTCCCACAGTGCGAGTATTGAAGGTTTCGACTTCAGCCACTTGCTGACCTATGTCGCCGTCGGCTGGATCATCCGATCCTTCTATTACAACAACATCGACCAGGAAATGGCCACGCAGGTGCTGGAAGGCAAGCTGGCCATGGATCTGATCAAACCGGTCAATACGCAATGGATGTATATCGCCCAGGCTCTCGGGGAGTCGGCCTTCCGCCTGACCATGCTGACTGTACCCACAGCCGTCGTTCTGCTCCTCGTCTATCCCGTTCGAGGCCCGGCGAGCGCTGAGAACTTTGTCGCTTTCCTGTTCAGCGTCTTTTTGAGTTTCTTCCTGGTGGCGGGCATCAACTTTGCCGTGGGGACATTCGCCGTTCGTTTGAAGTCCATCCTGGGTTTGCTGCGCGCCAAGTATTTCCTGCTGGAGCTGTTTTCCGGCCTCCTGATCCCGATTTCCTTCTTTCCGCACATCTTTCAGCAGGTTTTTGCCGTTTTGCCTTTCCAATACATCAGCTACATTCCAGTACTGCTTTACCTGGGTAAGATCAGCGGCATGGGAATCCTGAAGGCGCTCGGCATCCAGATTTTCTGGGTTGCGGCTTTGGTTGCTATCGGCCATGGGTTTTGGAGATGGTCGAGCAAGAAGATTACAATCCAAGGAGGCTAAACAATTATGAAGTATGAATTATGAAGGATGAAATGGGCCACGTGATCCCGTATGGAGAATTCTGTAAGGGAGCGTGTGCTCTTGCTATGGAGCGCAAGGTGGCTGGGCTCTTCTTTCATACTTCAGAATTCATAATTCATAATTTCTTTGTCCTCTTTGACAAGCTGTTATGAAACGTCACTTCCGCCTTTTTGCGCTCTACTTCGCCCAATACGCCAAGGTCCGGCTTGAGTACAAGGCTGACTTTTTCATCGCCTTCTTTTCCTCGATGGCAGCGACGGTGCTGGGTTTCGGGTTTGTGCTGGTACTGTTTACCAAGATTCCGAAGTTGCAGGACTGGACGTTCTACCAGATCCTTTTCCTTTACGGTTTTTCGTTGATTCCCCTCGGTTTCTTCAACGTGGTGAGCTGGAACCTTTACCAGTTTGGGGACATTTACGTCATCCAGGGGAAATTTGATCGGATCATGTTGCGGCCGGTGGATACGCTTTTCCAGGTGTTGTTTGAGAAGTTCCGCCTGGAGTCGCTGCAGGAAGTGATCACGGGCACCTTTGTGGTGGCGATTGCGGTGAAACGCTTGCATGTCCCCTGGCCGGCCAGCGATTACCTCTGGTTCGTTCTGATGGTGGCCTCGGGCGCCCTGATCTATCTGGCCGTATTCCTGATGCTCACGGCAGTTTCATTCTGGTTTGAGGACCGCGTTGGCATTGTGCCGCCGGTTTTCAACATGCTGACATTTGGCCGCTACCCGCTGACGATCTACAACGTATTTATCCAATTCATGCTGAGCTGGATTATTCCCTTTGGGTTCGCTTCGTTCTACCCTACAACCCATTTTCTGGGGCGCACGTCGTTCAACACTTACTTTTATCTGGTTCCGGTTGTGGCGGCGTCGTTCTTCATGCTGGCGCTTTTTGTGTGGAACCGCGGCGTGGAGAATTACAGCAGCACGGGATCGTAGGCTGGGAATCTGCAGATCTGCCTTGTCTTTGACCCCTTTGTAAGCTTCAGGTAAAATTGCTACTTTCTGATTTCGGCCAGGGAAAGTTCCTTAACATTCAATATGCTTCGATTTTACACGGCGGGTGAGTCGCACGGACAGGCGCTGGTCGCGACCCTGATGGGATTGCCCGCGCATGTCCGGGTGGACTTTGCCTACGTCAATCGCGAACTTAAACGGCGCATGGGCGGCTATGGGCGCGGCGGCCGGATGAAGATCGAATCGGACACCGCGCAGTTCCTTTCCGGAGTCCGTCACGGCGAGACGATCGGTTCGCCCATTGCCATCCTGATTGAAAATCGCGACTGGAAAAACTGGCAGGAGTCGATGTCGGTTGAGGACCTGCCGGAAACCCGCGAAAAGTATAAGCCCGTGATGTCGCCGCGGCCGGGCCATGCCGACCTGGCCGGGTGTCTGAAATACAATTTCCCCGATGCTCGCTATGTGCTGGAACGAGCAAGCGCGCGGGAGACGGCTGCCCGGGTTGCCGTCGGAGCGCTGGCCAAGCTGTTTCTGATGCAGTTCGGGATTCAGGTTGCCAGCCATACCGTGGCGCTGGGCAGCGTCGCGCTGCCGGACACGCCGGTTCCTTTCGAGCGCATCCTGGCGCTTCGCGACCGCGAGGAAATCCTGCTGAACTGCGTGGATGAAGAAGTCGAGGCGCGAATGAAGGCTGAGGTGGACAAGGCCACACAAGAACGCGATACCGTGGGAGGCACGTTTGAGGTGATTGCCGAGGGCGTACCAGTGGGACTCGGCACGAGCGCACAGTGGGACGAAAAGCTGGATGGCCAACTGGCTCAGGCCGTTATGTCCATTCAGGCCGTGAAGGCAGTTGAGATCGGAACCGGCATTGGAAACGCCGCAACGCCCGGGTCCGGCGTCCACGACGAAATTGGTTACGATCGGGAGAGCAGGCGCTTCACGAGGAAATCCAATCGCGCCGGCGGGCTGGAAGGCGGAATCACGAACGGCGAGCCGATTGTCGTCCGCGGGTACCTGAAACCGATCTCCACATTGCGCAGGCCGCTGGAGTCGGTTGACTTCGCGACGCGGGAAACCGTGAAAGCAGCCTATGAGCGGTCGGACGTTTGCGTGGTTCCGGCTGCCGGCGTTGTGGGCGAAGCGATGGTTGCGCTGGTGCTGGCGCGGTCCTTTCTTGAGAAATTCGGAGGGGATTCGCTGGAAGAAACACGGCGCAATTTTGAGGCTTATCAGGATCAGGTGCGCCGGTATTAGTCACGTCGGAAGGGTCAATTCGCGGTCTGGTCGTGGACTCATGAAAGATATGCAGCGGACCAATGGTTCATACTCTAATTCCATTGGAGGACACATGAAACTTACTTCTCGAAGTCACTCAGGCCTCTTGTTATTTCTGGTTGTCGCATTCGTAGTTCCGGTTTTTGCCGCCGCAGCCCAGCCGCCTCGGGATCCTGCGCCCGTTAATTATCACATCATCAAGAAAGTTACGCTCGGTGGCACCGGGTTCTGGGACTATCTTGGTTTTGATTCTCAAAACCGTCATCTCTTTGTCTCGCATTCGACCCACGTGCTGGTCCTTAACCCCGACACCTACAAGGTGATTGGAAACATTCCGGACACCATGGGCGTTCATGGCATTGCCATCGCCCCGGAACTCAATCGCGGATTCATCAGTGACGGCGGAGCCGACCAGGTCACGGTTTTTGACCTGAAGACGCTCAAGACAATTGGCACCGTCAAAGTAACCGGCCACGATCCGGACTGTATTGCCTACGATCCTGCTTCGCAGAGGGTCTTTACGTTCAATGGCCGCAGTGACAGTTCCACGGCCATTGACGCGAAGACGCTGAAAGTGGTTGGGACGATCGACCTGGGCGGGCGCCCGGAATTCGCCGTGGCCAACGGGCACGGGATGATCTACAACAATCTCGAAGATAAAAGCACCGAGCTGGCCATCAATACACACACTCTGAAAATCGAGTCGCGCTGGCCGATGGCCCCGTGCGAGTCTCCTTCAGGGTTGGCGATTGACTTGAAGCATAATATTCTCTTTGCCGGATGCCACAACAAGCTGATGACCATTATCAATGGCAACACGGGCAAAGTGATTACGACGGTTCCGATTGGCAGTGGCGTAGATGCAACTCGATTTGATCCGGAAACCGGGCTCGCTTTCAGCTCGAACGGTGAGGGCACTTTGACCGTTGTGAAGGAAGAGTCGCCAACGGAATTCAAGGTGGTTCAGAACGCGGACACCGAACGTGGGGCACGCACCATGGAATTTGACCCCAAGACTCATAACGTTTTCGTGGTGACGGCCAGGTTTGAACCTGGCCCGCCTGAGCCGCGCGGCCAGCATCGATTTCACCGGCCGCGGATTGTTCCCGACACCTTTACGCTGCTTGTGCTCGCACCGTAAAGGTGCGATTTTGAACGAACGGATGGAATTGGACCGGGCAGCCGCGTCTCATAGCTTGCCGGCAAAAAACTTGACTGCCCGGACATTTCAATATCAAGCTATCTTTTTGAATTAGAAAAATGATCTATCCCATTGTGAAATACGGACAGAAAGTGTTGGAAGACGGCACGGACCTGATCAAAGAGTTCAATGCCGATCTTGAGAAATTGGTTGCTGACATGTTTGAAACTATGTACGCAGCCAATGGCGTGGGACTCGCCGCTCCGCAGATCGGCCTTGCGAAAAGGATCTGCGTGATCGACGTTACCTCCGGCCAGGACCCGAATGCCAAGCTGGTTTTAGCAAACCCGGAGATCATCGCCGTGGAAGGGAAGCAGACGGAGGAGGAGGGATGCCTGAGTCTTCCCGACTTCCGCGCCAAAACTCCGCGGCCGGTGCGGGCTACCATCCGCGCGCAGGACCTGAAGGGCGAGGAGTTCACCCTGACGGGCGAAGGCCTGCTTGCCCGCGCCTTTTGCCACGAGACAGACCATCTGAACGGCAAGCTCTTCATCCACTATTTGACGCGGCTCAAGCGCGAATCGATCAAACGCAAAGTCAGGAAAATGGCCAAGGCGGGAGAGTGGTAGGATGGTTTTTGGTACAACTCACGAAGCCCGCCAAGGGCTGCTCCGATCGGACTTAACGGATGAACCTGATTTTTTGCGGCACTCCCCAATTCGCTGTTCCCACTCTTGAAAAACTGGTTGCAGAAAAATTCCCGATTCAACTGGTCATCACGAATCCGGATGAGCCTCGCGGCCGCGGCCACAAGGTGCAACCGTCGCCGGTGAAGGAAGTGGCCCTGAGGCATGGCCTCGCCATCTATCAGCCTGCCAAACTGAAGACCGAAGAAACCCGGAACTATATCTCCCAGTTCCGTCCCGACGCCATTGTGATTGTGGCTTACGGCCACATCGTCCCGCCGTGGATGATCGACCTTCCTCCGTTTGGATGCATCAATCTACACGCCTCCATCCTGCCGAAGTACCGGGGCGCGGCGCCGATCGCCTGGGCGCTGATCCGCGGAGAAAAAGAGACCGGCGTCACCACCATGAAAATCGATCCCGGCATGGACACCGGGGACATGCTTCTGGAACGGCGCGAGCCGATCCGCGATGACGACACCACGGAAACTCTCAGCGATCGCCTGAGCGTGATCGGTGCCGGTCTGATGATCGAAACCTTGCGCAAACTTGAACGCGGTGAGGTCACGCCTCGTCCGCAGGACTCGCAATTTGCGACGATGGCTCCGCGGCTCAAGAAAGAGGACGGCCTGATTGACTGGACGCGGCCTGCAGACGAACTTGAACGGCGCGTGCGCGGGCTGATTCCGTGGCCGGGCGCTTACACGTCGTTTCGAGGAAAGCACCTGCACATCTGGCGCGCGGAAGCCGTTCCAGCGGCTGGCGGCTCAGCTCCTGCGCCTGGCACGATCTCGACCGAAGGCGGGCGGCTTGCCGTGGCTTGCGGCGAAAGGACGCTGCTGGTTCTCCATGAAGTTCAGCTAGAAGGCCGCAAGCGCCTTCCGGCCCGGGATTTTGCAAATGGCGCGCGCGTCGAGTCCGGCGAAACGATGGGTTCCTGAGGTCTGCAACCTTGGCGCATGTCTCGCCCGCCCGTAAAATCGCTTTTGAAGTGCTCCTTCAGGTTGATGCCGGGCACGCATTCGCTTCGGACCTGTTGCAAGGCAGGGAAGTCTCGGCACTGAGCGAGCGAGACCGGGGCCTTGCCACAGAAATCGTGATGGGCGTCCTCAGGTGGCGAGGCGAAATCGACCATCACCTGCAACAGCTTTCCGGAAAAAGCGCCGAGTCGCTCGATCGCGAAGTCGCCACTGCTTTGCGGCTGGGCATTTATCAGATTGCCTTCCTCGAAAAAATCCCCAAATCCGCCGCGGTCAATGAATCCGTCGAGCTCACCAAGATGGCACGCAAACGGTCCGCCGCCGGGCTGGTGAATGCCGTGTTGCGCAAATGCCAGCCGGGAAAGTTCCAGTTGGGTGGAGGCGCGGATTTGCCGCACGAGCCGGAAATTCTGGCGAGCGTGCGGCGGTCGGTTCCTCCCTGGCTGCTTGGCCGGTGGGAAGCAAACTTTGGGGGCGAAGCGGCAAACCGGCTCGCCTGGTGCAGCACTCAGGTTCCCCCCACAACCTTGCGAATTTGCTCTCGTACAGGCGAGCCACATGAAGTCGTTCAGAAACTTCGAGAGAAGGGAATCAAGGTTCGCCCGGGGCGTTACGCTTCGCAGGCTCTGGTTGTCGAGGCCGGCGAGGGAGCGGTTTCCCGGATTGCCGAGGAAATGGGACTGGCAATCCAGGATGAGGCTTCGCAGTTGGTTGCGGAGCTGGTTGATGTGGGCCCGGCCGAGCGAGTCCTTGATCTCTGTGCCGCCCCGGGGATGAAAACCAGCCTGCTGGCGGATGCCGTCGGCGATGGCCTGCTGGTTGCCTGCGACTCGAGCGCCCGGCGCTTGCGAACGCTGCGGAAACTCCTGCCACGGCTCACAACCAACGCCTCGGCGGTTCAGACGGTGCGCCTGGACGCAACAAAAGCTCTTCCGTTCCGCCGGGACTTCGACCGGATCCTCGTGGACGCTCCCTGCTCCGGGACGGGCACGCTAGCGCGCAATCCAGAAATCAAGTGGCGCCTTGCCCCGGAAGACCTGGAGCGGCTGCCCGCGGTTCAGGCAGGAATCCTTTCAAACGCTCTCTCGTTGCTTGCACCCGGAGGGCGATTGGTCTATGCAACCTGCTCGCTGGAGCCGGAAGAGAACGAGAAGGTGGTAAAGAGCGTGCTGGCCGAGGCCAAAGGATACCGGCTGCTTAATCGCGCGGAGCTTTCAGAAAACCTGCCGAAGATCGCTCCGCTGATCGACGCGAGCGATTACTTCCACACGCGACCCGACCTGCACGCGATGGATGGCTTCTTTGCGGCGGTCGTCACTCGATAAGCGGCCTGTTATCGGGTCCGGGCCTTTGCTAACATAACCACAAAGATTTCAAAGCTCGGAGAAGGAGGGCACGATGGACCTGAAGGGCAAGAAGATTGCAGTTCTGGTGGCGGACCAGTATCAGGAACTGGAAGTCTGGTACCCTTTGCTGCGCTTTCGCGAGGACGGCGCCGAAACGGTTGCCGTGGGCGCTGACGCCGGAAAGACTTACGGCAGCAAGAAGGGCTACCCGGTTGTCGCGGACAAGTCGGTTGGTGACGTAAGCGCCGCGGACTTTGACGCTGTGGTGATTCCCGGCGGATGGGCGCCTGATTTTCTCCGCCAGGACCCGCGCATGGTGGCGCTGGTACGCGAGATGCACAAGGCCGGGAAAGTGGTGGCCTCGATTTGCCATGGCGGCTGGCTGCTGTGCTCGGCCGGCATTGTCGAAGGGCGAAAAGCCACTTGCTTCATGGCTATCAAAGATGACATGATTCACGCGGGCGCGCAGTACGTGGATGAGGAAGTCGCCGTTGACGGCAACCTGATCACGTCGCGGAAGCCAACGGACCTTCCCGCCTTTTGCCGGCAAATCGCCATGGCGCTCAGCGGCCAACCGGTGCAACATGCCGCGAAGGCATGACGGTGGGTCGACATCCGGGCTGGTTTTGAGCAGTCAGATCTGATCTGGAATTGCGGTTCATTTCGCAGGGAGGAGTGGAGATGCGCAGAGCGGTCATCCTGTTCTTGTCGTTCGTTGTTGCTGGTGTGGGATTCCTGGGGCAGAGCCGGCAGGTTCTGGCCAAACCGCGAAAAGGCCATTTGCTCTACATGACCCTTTCCGCCGGATACAAACATGCGAGCATTCCTACTTCCGAGAAGGTAGTCAAAGAGATTGGAGAACGTTCCGGCCTGTTTGACACCACGGTCACGCAGGACGTCGGAGCTTTCACGCCCGAGAACCTGAAGAAGTATGACGTGGTGATGTTTTATACGACAGGCGAACTGCCCATGAACCAGGCGGAGAAGGATGCTTTCATCCACTTTGTCCGGTCCGGCCACGGATTTGTGGGCGTCCACAGTGCCACGGATACTTTCTACGAATGGCAGGACTACCTGCAACTGATTGGCGGTTATTTCAACGATCATCCCTGGCACCAGAAGGTGACGGTGAATGTGGTGGACCCGTCGGACCCTATCGTCAGCTTCCTGGGCAAATCGTTCCAGGTGAATGACGAGATCTACCAGACCGCGGACTTCCAGTACAAGACCTCGCACGTGCTGCTGCGCCTGGACCCCAAGTCCGTCGATCTTCACAAGCCGAACGTGCACTTCCGCTTTTACGGCTGGCCGCTGGCCTGGACCCGGCGAGACGGCAAAGGCCGCGTGTTCTGCACCGTGCTCGGCCACGAAGACGCCGTCTGGAACAGCAAGTGGTACCAGCAACTGCTGCTGAACGGCATCAAGTATGCCATGGGCGACATGAAGTAGCGGCATCTCGGGCCGGGGCGAACTGCCTGCGGGGCTGCGGACGCATTGTTTCCTCGCGGCTTTCGGCCTTTTTTCTTGACAAACCTGGGGCAGTTTGTATGAAGATAACTGTGGACTTTTGTCATTGCCAGGAGGCAAAAGGGAAGCACTAAAGCAAGAAGAGGCCTCGTTAGGCGAGGTTACCACGCAAACACAAGCCACTGCCCGGAAACTCGGAGACGGGCCAACGGGTAGAGCAGACATGGCCGGATTAAGGCTCTGTCTAAGGTGGCTATCCTCATGGGGACGGGGAGCGTACGTTGTGTGGAGCTGAAGCTCAGACCAGGAGGTTGTCCGGCCGATGGTTCGGCATGGATTGAATTCCCCGCCCCGTGGGAGCATCAGCTCACACGGGGCTTTTAGTTTTCCGGGCAGTTTCAAGTTCGGAGGTTTTCCCGGTATCTGGAGAGCCGGCGCAGCCGAGTTCTCTCGCGGGAGGAAGCAATGATTTACTTTACCGAAATTCAGAATCTGCCGGCTTATGACGTGATGGGATCTTATCTGGGCCGCATCATTGACCTGGGGATTGATCCGAACCAGAACTCACTCCGTGTGGCGGCCTACGTGGTGCAGACGCTCGACAGAAAGACGATCTACATCGCTCGCGAGCAGATGCAGTCGATCACCGTGCGCGCTGCACAGACCTCGGTGACCCGCGCCGAGATCCACGCCAACAAGCCTTTCGGGGAACTGCTGCGCGTCAAGAAAGACGTTCTCGATCAGCAGGTGATCGATGTGAACCATCGCAAGGTGGTGCGGGTCAACGATGTTGACCTTGAAATCCAGCCGACCGACGGCCACACGGAGCTGCGCGTGCTGGCTGTGAACGTGGGGCTGGCCGCTGCCGTGCGGCGGCTGATGCAGGGATTGACCGCCAAACACACCAGCAGGAAGATCTCCGGTTTCATTCCTTCCAAGACCATCCGTTGGGAATTCGTCAACCTGATCGAGCCGGACGCCGCGCGCCGGCTGAAGCTCAGGATCTCTTACGAAAGGCTGGCTCGTCTTCACCCGGCGGACATTGCTGACATCCTGGAAGAATTGAGCCGCGACGAACAGCGGTCGGTGATCGAAGCGCTCGACCATGAGACGGCGGCGCAGGCCATCTCAGAGATTCCCACTTCCATGCAGGCCGCACTGCTGCAGAGCATACCGGTTGAGAAGGCCGCCGACATCGTGGATGAAATGGCGCCGGACGAAGCGGCCGACGTCCTTCAGGAGTTGCCGCCGGAAACTTCGGCCAAGCTCCTGGCCGACATGGAAAAGGAAGGCGCTCAGGAGGTCAAGGAGTTATTGGGCTTTGAGGAGGACACCGCCGGTGCCATGATGACCACCCATTACGTCGCGCTGGATGCAACGGCGACGGTCGAGGATGTCATCGAAACAATGAAAGAATTCGAGGGATCGCTCGAGTCTATTCACTCCGTCTATCTCATTGACGCGGAGGAGCACCTGTTGGGCGCAGTCCCGCTGGCGCGTATTCTGCTGGCGCCGGCCAGGACCCCGCTGAGGGAGCTTTCCAGGGAAGAGGTCCGCAGCGTGCCGACCGAAACGGATGCCAAGGATATTATCGACCTGTTCCGGAAGTACAACCTTCTGGCGCTTCCGGTCGTGGATGACAAGCAGCACCTGGCGGGCGTGGTGACGGCAGACGATGTCCTCGATCTGGTCGTGAGCCGCAGGTAGACGTATACCCTGCCGGCGGCCACCGCCCGATACCAGCCGGAGGGCTGTGGAGTCCCGCCGGTTCGATCTGCAGTCGAAGCTTTTGCGAACCCGCGCGGCGCCCGGATGCATCGCGCCCTCGGCATGCGGGCGCAGGCTAAGCCGGCCCCTTGAGGCCGGCATGAATTCAAGAGTTATCTCTGAAAGGCGGGCCGCCGGCATTGTGCCGGTGGGCCAGGTTACCCATGGATCGTACACGCCTGAAAACGTGGCGGACGAGGTTGCTGATCTTTCTGGCCGTGGTAGGCCCCGGGATCATCACCGCTAACGTCGATAACGACGCCGGAGGCATTTACACCTATTCGGTGGCCGGTGCGCGCTTCGGCTACACTCTGCTTTGGACACTGATCCCGGTCACCATCGCGCTGATCGTGGTGCAGGAGATGGTGGCGCGCATGGGCGTGGTGACCGGCAAAGGGCTGGCGGACCTGATCCGCGAGGAATACGGCTTTCGAGCCACCTTCATCCTGATGCTCTGCCTGCTGGTGGCGAACCTGGCCAACACCATCTCAAACTTTGCCGGGCTTGCGTCCAGCATGTCGTTGTTCGGCATCAGCCGCTACATTATTGTGCCGCTGGGGGCGGTCCTCGTGTGGGCGCTCATCGTCAAAGGCACCTACCAGTTTGTGGAAAAGGTCTTTCTGGTCGCCTGCGTCTTCTACATCGCCTACCCGGTTTCCAGCTTTCTCGCCAACCCTTCCTGGTCTGTGGCGATGGCCAACACCGTGAAGCCGACGTTTCAGTTGGACCACAGTTATCTCTTCATGGTCATTGGCCTGATTGGAACCACCATCACGCCCTGGATGCAGTTTTACCTGCAGGCGGCGGTGGTGGAGAAGGGCGTCAAGATCAAGGACTGGATCTACTCGCGCTGGGACGTGATCGTCGGCTGTATTGTCACTGACGTGGTTGCCTTCTTTATTATTGTGGCCTGCGCGGCCACGCTTTATACCAGCGGGCATCGCGACATCCAGAACGCGGCGGACGCAGCGCTGGCCTTGCGGCCACTCGCAGGCCATGCTGCAAGCGCACTGTTCGCCTTCGGGCTGGCCAACGCCTCGCTGTTTTCGGCCTGCATCCTGCCGCTCGCCACTGCCTATTACGTCTGCGAAGGACTGGGCCTCGAGTCGGGCATCGACAAGCGCGTGGAAGAGGCTCCCACGTTCTACTGGCTCTACACCGGCCTCATCGTTCTCGGGGCGCTTGCGGTGGTCATTCTCCAGGAGAAAATGCAGGTGCCCGTCATCCTGCTCTCCCAGGTGATCAACGGCATCATGCTGCCCTTCGTGCTGATCTTTATGCTGCGCCTTTCGAACCGCGAAGACCTGATGGGCCGCTACCGGAACACCCGCGTCTTCAACGCCATTGCCTGGCTCACCTGCGTCACCATGATTCTTCTCACCGTGGTTTACCTGGGCTCGCTTCTCTTTCCACATCTTTCTCCGTGATGGCGCCATCGGGCCAATTCATAGTAGCCTATCAGTCTAGACACCACGAAGCCAACATCTGGCCATCCAACCCGGAGGAGCCGGCCTGATTCCGGAAGCGGCTAGAGCGTGCGATTGCAAACAGGTCAGGCTCCGCTTTGTTTCCGGTTTGTTTTTTCAAGACCTTGTATTTTCAATAAGTTGGCCCGCTTTGTTTTCCGG
>JARRJI010000068.1:0-12170 GCA_037379595.1 Acidobacteriota bacterium
CTTCCTGCGTCCCGCCAACTCTTTGAGTGCGCTGGGACTCGCGCATGGCGCTCTTATCTTTGACACAAGCCTGCAAGTCCCGGTTCTCCTTGAAGTCGGACTGGTGCTGGGCGCGTTGCTCGTCGCATACATCCCCTTGACGCATATGGCGCATTTCATCGCGAAGTATTTTACGTACCATTCCATTCGCTGGAGTGACAAGCCGAATTGGAAGGACAGCGAGCTGGAAGCAAAGATGGCGGAGTGTCTGACCTACCGGCCTACCTGGGCTGCTCCGCACATAGGTGGGGACGGTGTCAAGACGTGGGCAGACATCGCGACCACCAATCCAGCACAAGGCGGCAAAAAATGAAAAAGAGGATCAAGCTCTCAGACATGTCCAAACCGGTCAAGAAGCCTGTGATTCATCTTGAGGGCCATGACTTAATGCCGCTGCCACCCCCTCTGGATAATCCGCCGGACCACAACGAGCTGGCGCCTCTTTCCGCCCAGATCGTCGAGAGCTGTGAGTGCTTCCTGGATGATACCTGCGCCGTCAATCTCCCCCAGCCCAAGACCAAGGAAGAAGAGAGGGAACTGATCGGGAAATTCCTTTCAGGTCTGGAGAAGCTCTTCAAGCGCGAGGACAATTGGACATTTCTACAGCCGCTCGTGCTGACGATGGAGCACTGCACGAAGTGCCAAACCTGTTCGGACGCCTGTCACATTTTTGAGGCAAGCGGCCGGAACGAACTTTACCGGCCCACATTCCGAACCGAGATCGTACGCCGCCTTTACTTCAAGTACGTCAAGGGTGGTGGCCTGATTTCGGCCTGGCAGCACGGCGACATCGAGCTGAATTGGCCGCTCGTGGCGAGGTTGATCGAGCTTTCCTACCGTTGCAACCTGTGCCGGCGCTGCGCCCAGGCTTGTCCCATTGGAGCCGATAACGGCCTGGTGGCTCGCGAATTGCGCAAGCTCTTCAGCCAGGAGATGGGGATCACGACGAAAGAGCTCCACGAAAAAGGATCCATGCTGCAGCTCAAGGTCGGCTCCTCTACCGGCATGAACGCTGCGGCTGTGAAGGACAACATCGAGTTTATCGATGAGGATACAACCGAGCGTTCCGGCATCGAAGTGAAGACTCCATGGGACGTTGAGGGCGCTGACGTTCTGCTGATTCACAATGCCGGAGAAATCGTGGCATGGCCCGAAAACCCTGGTGCGTTTGCTCTCATCCTCAACGCCGCCGGCATTTCCTGGACTCTCTCCTCGGAGCTGGCAGGGTACGATTCCATCAACTACGGCGTGTTTTACGACGATGCGCAATTCGCGCGGGTCGCCATCAAACACGCGGAAGCCGCCCGAAAACTCAAAGTCAAGAAAATTGTCCTCGGTGAATGTGGACATGCCCACAAGGCCTTGACAGTGATTGCGGACCGTGTGCTTACCGGAGATCTGAATATTCCGCGCGAGAGCTCCATGACTCTGCTGCGCGACATCGTCATGAATGGGAAAGTCAAGTTCGATCCTTCCCGCAATGACTTTCCTGTGACGCTCCACGACCCCTGCAACCTGGTGAGACTTATGGGAATCGTCGAGCCGCAGCGTGAAATCCTGCGCAAACTGTGTCCGCAGTTCAGGGAAATGGAGCCCCACGGCGTAAGGAACTTTTGCTGTGGCGGCGGCAGTGGCTTTGCCATCATGAGCGGAAATAATTTCCCGGAATGGCGTTTCAAAGTGTCGGGCCGCAAGAAACTCGAGCAGATTTTCAAGGCCTTTGAAGATTGCCTCGACCCCTCAACCCCCAAGTACGTCTGCGCCCCCTGCAGCAACTGCAAAGGGCAGTTCCGAGACATCTTTGCCTACTATGACCTTTGGGAGAACCACCGGATTCTGTATGGCGGTCTGGTTGAACTGATCGCCAACGCGATGGTGGACGTGAAACCGGGCTTTCTGCAGTGGGAGTGGCGCTGATGAGCGAACGGATTTGCAGACATGGGCAATTCGGCGTTTACCGAAGCACCGGTCTCATGCCAGAAGGTGCTGACAGGCGTCGAGCCGTGCTGCCGGCTGAGGTCTTAAGAAAATGAACGGCGTGCTGGAAAGAGAGCTCGAGAACCGCCTGGGACGAAGTCTGTTCGAGCTTGTGCCCTTTAATGTGGCAGTGATCGACCGTGACTTTCACGTCCTTGCAGCCAACGGGAATTTTAAGGAGTACTTCGGGGAATGGCACGGACGGCACTGTTACGAGATCTGCAAAGGGACCGCGGAGCGATGCGCCAACTGCCAGGCGATGCCCATCTTTGACGACGGCCGGGTCCGGGTCTCCGATGAGTTGGGCGTGGACCGGCACGGGCGAGCCAGTCACTTCGTGGTGCACCTGGCACCGGTGAAAGACGCGGACGGCCGTGTGCAGTACGTCATCCAGATGACCACTGACCTGACCGAAACGCGCCGCTGGCAACGCGAATACGACCTTTTCTTCGAGCGCGTGCCGTGTTACGTGTCGGTCATTGACCGCAACCTTCGCATCGTCAGGGCCAATGAGAAGTTCCGTGAGGGCTTCGGCGAGGCCGAAGGAAGGTTTTGCTACGAGGTTTACAAGAGACGCAAGAAGCCGTGTCCGCACTGTCCGGCTGCCCTGACTTTCGAGGATGGTGCCGACCATGTTTCTAAGCAGGTCGGTGTCCATCAGGACGGCACACTCGCGTATTACGTCGTCACCGCTTCTGCTCTTTCTAGGGGCAGACGCGGCGTTCGCCACGTTATCGAGATGGCTTCCGACATCACCGAAATCCACATGCTGGAAACAAAGCTTAGAAGGGCTGACGATTTCCATGAAAGCCTGGTCCGTAATTCACCGTCGGGTATTCTGGCGGTGGACACGGCTGGCGAGATTCGCATTATTAACCCTGCCGCGCGTTCTCTGCTCAACTGGAAATCCAGACGGCCGCCAACGGCGAATCTGCTCCGGACAATGCTTCCGGCGGAATTCTTTGGGGCGGCGCAAGAAAACGAGGTTCTTGCGAACATTCCTGAAGCATCTCTGCATGCTGTCGACGGGGAGGAGGTTCCCGTACGATTTTCAGCCGTCGAACTGAGGAGCCACGGCTCGAAACTGGGCAGGGCGGCATTGATGCAGGACCTTCGCGAGGTGAAGCGGCTTGAGCAGCAGAGGCTGGAGGCGGAGCGGCTGGCTGCTGTCGGACAGACCGTTGCGGGGCTGGCGCACTCGATCAAGAACCTGCTGATGGGATTGGAAGGCGGAATGTACATGGTGGATACCGGTATCCGCCGGGGAGACGCCGACCGGCTTGTGAATGGCTGGCAAATCCTGAAGCGCAATTTCGAGAAAACCACGGCCCTGGTTAAGGACTTCCTGAGCTTTGCTAAAGGTCGACTGCCGGAACTCGAATTGACCGACCCGAATGTTCTGGCCCGGAACATCGTCGAACTTTACCGCGATGCAGCTTTGAAACAGGGAGTCGCTCTTTTGCTGGAAGCCTGTCCGGAGGTTCGCGAGGCGATGTTGGACCCGCGCGGAATGGAAACGTGCCTCACAAATCTTGTTTCGAATGGTATCGACGCCGCCACCACGCCCAGGCAGCGAGGCGGCAGGGTGGTGGTGCGCACACGGGAGGAAGGCGACGACCTGGTTTTTGAGGTGGCTGACAACGGTTGTGGGATCGATCAGGAGGTCAAGTCCAAGGTCTTTACAACTTTCTTCACGACAAAAGGGGGGAAAGGGACAGGCCTGGGCCTTCTGACGACCCGGAAAATCGTCCAAGA
This sequence comes from Acidobacteriota bacterium, assembly GCA_037379595.1. Taxonomy (GTDB): domain Bacteria; phylum Acidobacteriota; class Terriglobia; order UBA7540; family UBA7540; genus SCRD01. The sequence goes on from JARRJI010000068.1 coordinate 3,772, forward strand.
GCACGGTGGACAGGTGGAGATGGAGTCCCTACCCGGCCAGGGGTCCACCTTTCGTATCCGCCTTCCCCGCGCACACTTGAAGGCGCTGGCAGCGTCCCATGCCAGCCGGCCGGCGGATGAGAGGAAGCCATGAACATCGGGCAGCGTAAACGCGTCCTGGTTGTAGATGACGAGCCGGACATCCGCGAATATCTGAAGAGCGCTCTGACAGATGCAGGATTCCTTGTGGATGTCGCGGCGGATGGCCAGCAGGCCCTGGAGATGGTCTGGCGCAATCCGCCGGACTTGATCTCACTGGACCTTGTGATGCCCCGGCATTCCGGCGTGAAGTTTTATCAGGCGATCCAGAAAGACAAGCTGTTTTCCAGGATTCCTGTCCTTGTCGTTACCGGGCATGCGCGGGACGACCTGGGCAGGGCGGACTTCGAAGAGATGATGATGTCGGGACCCGGCGTGTACCTGGAAAAACCCGTGCATCCCGACACCTATGTCGCCGCCGTCTGCCGGCTTTTGGGCATAGAAATCCAGGGGCCGCCGGAACCTCAGGCAGAAGATCTGCGCCGCGAGTTGTCGCGTGCGCTTTCCGGCGCTGACCGCAACGCTATGCAGCGGGCACTCGATGCCCTGAGAAAAAAAGAGAGGTAATGCCATGACTACCCAGAAGACAATCCTGGTCGTGGAAGACGAGCCGGATCAGGTTACCTATCTCGACACGTTGTTCAAGGACGAGGGTTTTGTCGTTATCACAGCGCCAAATGGCCGGGAGGGCTTCGAGAAAGCCAAGGCCGGCCATCCGGATCTGATAACGCTCGACATCTCGATGCCGGAGGAGTCGGGAGTGCGCATGTTTCGAGATCTCCAGGGTGATCCTGCCACATCGGGTATTCCGGTCCTGATCATTACGGGCATCACGCACGACTTCAAACAGTTTATTGAGACGCGCAAACAGGTGCGTCCCCCTCAGGGGTATTTTGACAAGCCCCCGGACCGCGAGAAGCTCCTTGCCAAAATCAACGAGCTTCTGGGTAAGGAGGACCGCAAATCTGGTCCAAAGTCTTAGCGGCGGAGGGCCTTCTGTGCAAGGCCTCCGGAGCTCGGCCTAGGACCCACACGGGTGTTGGAAATGGACCAAAGAACAAAGAGTTGGTGGAAAGGGTAGGGAAGAATGGCATCAGTGATGAAATCGCTCACGCGGCCGCTGACCCCGGAGGAGCGGGAAAAGGCTTTCACGTCTCGGAAGAAAGAGGAAGTTGTCAAGAGTCAGCGCCTGCCCGTTCGTTATCACGTTGAGGATTTCGACGTTGAGGATCGACCGCGGCGTTTTCTCGAGGCATTTGCTTCCATTTTGAAACATACGAACTATCGGCTTGCTTTGGACCATTACGTCAGGGTCACTTCCCGATGTGCGCGTTGCTCAGTTGCCTGTCCGGTATACGACGCGACGCAGGATCCACGCGACATTCCCTGCTACCGTTCGGAGCTGCTGCTTTCCATCTACCGTCGGCACTTTACGATTTCGGGCATCCTGCGCGCGCGCGTGCTGGGTGATCCAGGCCTGACCGACGAAAAGATCCAGGAACTCGCGGACTCTTACTATAACTGCACGGCCTGCCGGCGCTGCCATTTTGAATGTCCCATGGGTATTGACCATGCGCTCATCACTCACCTGGGCCGCTATATCCTCTCGGAGATCGGCATTGCGCCGCGGGCGCTTGTGGTCAGTGTGCGCGAACAATTGACCGGCGCCACAGGCAACACTTCTGCGATTCCACTGCCTGCGCTCATTGACACGCTGGAGTTCCTGACCGAAGACATCCAGGACGAGAAAGGTGTCAACGTGCCGTTTCCCGTTGACCAGGAAGGCGCAGAGTACATCTTCTTTACGGCTGTCTCGGACTACATGATGGAAGCGGACACACTCAAGGGTATTGCCGCCGTTATGAAGGCCACGGGTGACAGCTGGACGATTGGCAGCAAGTATTACGACGGCATCAACTACGGGCTCTTCTATAGCGACCAGATTATGGAGCACGTCCTTCAGAAGATCCAGGCCGAGGCGAAACGGTTAAAAGCCAAGAAAATCCTGATGGGTGAGTGCGGCCATGCTTCCCGGACCGCCAAGTACTTTTATCCGACCTACTGCGGGGGCAAGGATGCCATACCTGTGGTCAGCATTCTGGAATACACGCAGCAGGCACTGAAGGAAGGCCGGATCAAGCTGGACCCGAAGATCGTCACTGAACGCGTGACTTATCACGACCCCTGCAATTTTGCGCGAACGGGCTGGATTATCAAGCAGCCACGGGAAGTCCTGAAAAGCTTTTGCCCGGACTACGCGGAAATGGCACCCAACGGACGGAGCAATCTCTGCTGCGGAGGCGGTGGTGGAACGGTTTCGATTGACGAGGTTCGGGCCTTCCGGACCACGGTTGGCGGAAGGCTGAAGGCTGAACAGATCCGCAGGACCGGTGCGAACTATTGTGTTGCTCCTTGCGCCAACTGCAAGAAGCAACTGCGTGAATTGATGGAGGACCAGGGGGTCAATTGCGAAGTTATCGGCCTGCACGACCTGGTTTACAAGGCGATAATTCTTCCTCCTGATCCGAAGTCCGAAGAAGAAACGGAAGACTCTACTGGTAATTCGGTCTCATTGTCAGAGGGAGGGACGTTGTGACGGCATGGATTGACTTTGCTCGCGGCCCGCTATTCCGTCTTTGCTTTGCATTGATGGTGCTGGGGCTGCTGCGGATCTTCCTCGTAACATTGCTTGGAGTCAAGGAGGCCTACCAGCGCAATTCTGACAAGATTGTGTCCTGGAAAGAGATTCGCCGACAGACTTTGGGATGGCTGTTTCCTATCGGGCGCCTCTGGAGGCAGCGGCCAATCTACAGCGCGCTCTCATTCCTCTTTCACGTTGGGATGATCGTTACACCGCTTTTTCTTGCTTCCCACATCCTGCTGTGGCGGAACTCGGTGGGGTTTGGCTGGCCGGCTCTTTCCCAAACTGCGGCGAACTGGTTGGCACTGCTCGTGATCATTACAGGAACGGGGATCTTCATGGGCCGGGTGCTCCATGCGGGAGCGCGAAAGTTGAGCAAGTTTCAGGATTTCCTCTGGCCTCTGTTGATTATGACGCCGTTTGTCACCGGCTATATCGCGTCCAATGCCGTCATCAGTCCGCGCACCTACCAGGGGATGATGCTGGTCCACATTTACGCCGGGGATCTCATCATGCTGATGATCCCCTTCACCAAGCTTGCGCACTGTGTACTGGCTCCTCTTTCGCAATTGGTGACTGGAATTGCCTGGAAATTCCCAGCGGGGGCTGGTGATCGCGTTACCGAGACTCTAGGGTTCGCGGATCGTCCGACTTGGGTGCCGAATGCACGGCTTGCGACAGAGCCGGAGGTGGCTGAGCCAGCAAAGAAGGGAGAAAGCGGGAAATGAAAGCGGCCATCCTGACCGACACCACGAAATGCATCGGATGCAGCGAGTGCGTGCTGGCCTGCAAGAAAATCAATCACCTGAAGGAAGACGTGCCCCGGCGATGGGATTCCAGTGACGGCCTTTCGGCAAGGAACTGGACCTCCGTAATTGGCGAGCCTGATGACAAGTTCGTCCGCAAACAGTGCCGGCATTGCCTGGAGCCGGCCTGCGTTTCCGCATGTCCAGTGGGGGCCATGCACAAGACCGAGCTTGGACCGGTCATCTACAACAGCTCAAAGTGTATCGGCTGCCGGTATTGCATGATGGCCTGTCCTTTCGGAATTCCACGGTATGAGTGGAGCAGTGTCGTTCCTTACGTTCGCAAGTGCATCCTTTGCTACGACACGCGTTTGAAGTATGGCCGGCAGCCTGCCTGCACCGAGGCGTGCCCAACCAAAGCCACCATTTTTGGCGATCGTGATGAACTCCTGGCCGAAGCTCACCAGCGTATCCGGAACAATCCCGGAAAATATCACAACAGGGTTTGGGGCGAACACGAGGTCGGTGGCACTTCGGTGCTCTATATCTCGGACATCGATCTGTCATTCCTGACCTACGGAGAGCACTTTGGGGACAAACCGCTCCCGCAGACAACCCGGGTGGCGATGGAAGCTGTTCCTTTCACTTTTGTCGGCATGGGTATGGCCATGACAGGCCTGTACTGGATAATCAGCCGGCGCATGAAGCTCCAGGCTGAGCAGGCCGGGGAGAAACCAGAAGGTAAGGCGGGTCCGGAGGAATAAATGGAAAGGGTAGCGCGGCTCAAGTTGATTCTCTGGACGTTCGTGGGGTTAGCCGCGGCGGTTGCGACGGCGCGTTTCCTCTTCGGGCTTGGAGCGACCACGCACCTGTCTGATGGTACGCCCTGGGGTTTGTGGGTAGGCTTCGACGTCATGGGCGGAGTGGCGCTGGCCGCCGGAGGTTTTGTTGTAACTGCAACCGTCTACATCTTCAAGCTCGAGAAATACCATTCGATTGTCCGGCCCGCGGTTCTGACCGCATTCCTTGGCTATATCGCGGTGGTAGTTGGGCTGCTGTTCGATCTCGGATTGCCCTGGCACATCTGGCACATGATGATTTACTGGAATCCGCACTCGCCGCTGTTTGAAGTCGGCTGGTGCGTGATGCTTTATCTCACCGTGCTGACCATGGAATTCTTTCCTGTGCCGGCTGAAGATTTTTCCGCTCTGGCGCGCGTGCGGCGCTTCCTGATCAAGTTCCGCATCCCCCTGGTGGTCGCTGGCATTGCGCTTTCGACTCTTCACCAGTCGTCTCTGGGTTCACTTTTTCTGATCATGCCCTATCGGCTGTTCCCGTTATGGTACTCGCCGATCCTGCCGGTGCTCTTTTTCGTGTCTGCCGTTGGGCTGGGGTTGATGATGGTCATTGTTGAGAGCCATTTCACGGCTTACCTCTTCCGGAGAAAGCCGGAAACCCATTTGATGGGCCCGCTGGGTGTGGCAGCGCGCTGGGTTTTGATCCTCTACCTGGCCCTTCGGTTCGGCGATCTTGCGGTCCGCGGACAACTGCATTACCTTGCCGGCGGGCAATGGCAGGTGAAGCTTTTCTGGTTTGAGATTGCGGTCATGCTGATCATTCCGCTTGTTCTGCTGTTCACCCCGCAATTCCGTAAACACAGCAACTGGCAATGGGCTACGGCCGCCATCGCGACCTCCGGCATCGTGCTGAATCGCATCGATGTGGGCGGGCTGGCAGACCTCAGCCGGGGGAACCGGCTCTACCTGCCCGAGTGGACTGAAATCGTGGTGAGCCTGGGGATTGTGGCGGCTGCGACGCTGGTCTTTCTCTTCATGATCGAGCACTTCAAGGTCTGGGAGCAAAGGCCGGCGGACCCGGACGCCGATCCGCGCAAACTGCCGGAGTTCAACAAGGTTGGATTCACCTGGCTGGGCACTCCAGTGATCGCCGGCCGTGTCAAGTACTCCCTGGCTTTTGTTATCGCAGCGGCAATTGGTTTCTTCTTCATGGGCAACCCGCGAGGTGCCAGCCAGGGCGTTGAGCCGACCCCGGTCCATCGGGCACGCGGGGACGTTGTTTACCTCAACACAAGCCTTAGGGGACAGAATAATGGCCAGTCGCAGCCCGTAGGAGGTGCGGAAGGCGTTCTCTATCTCGACGGGGACCTGACAGGCTGGGGAGTGACCTTCTACCACCAGAAGGAAATTGAACGCAACGGGGGCAAGAAGTCGTGCGTTCTGTGCCACCACATGAATATGCCGCACGACAGGGATTCCGGCTGTTACCAGTGCCACCGGGACATGTATCTGCCGACCGACGCGTTCCGACATGACTGGCACGCTTCGCCGAGCGGAGCGAATCTTGCTTGCATCGAATGCCATGCAAAGGGATATCCAAGAACCTCCGCGCATGTCAAACCCTGTGTTGACTGCCACAAGCATCTTGTTCCTGCAGGAGCCACTATCAAGATCAAGACTTATACTGCGCCCTCGTACGTCAATGCCATGCATCAGCTTTGCATTGGCTGTCATGCCAAAGTCGCTATGAAGGAGAACAAACCCGAAGTAGCCCGATGTGTGGAATGCCACAAGGGAAAGTTGAATTATTCGGACGCCGAAAACTTACTCTACCGTCGGCGGGCATTGGCGGGGCGACTGGTTGTGCTGCCGCCAGCCAAGGTCAGCGAGGCCAAATGACCCCGCTGTTAGAAGACTGAATGATTTTAAATGAAAGGAGATCTGATATGAGCAGACTCGTACCACCCCATGGTAGTACCGAACTGAAACCTCTGCTTCTGAGCCCGGAGCAAAGGAAGGAGGAGGCCAAGCGGGCCGAGGGGCTTAAGAAAGTACCTCTGACCAGCCGTGAGACGGGCGACCTGATCATGATGGGAATCGGGGCGTTCACACCCCTCGATGGTTTTATGGGAAAGGACGACTGGAAGAATTGTTGCGAGCGGTTTGCGCTACCCAGCAGGAAGGACCTGTTCTGGCCCATCCCGATCACATTGTCCGCCACTGAAGATCTGGCAAAATCCATTTCCATCGGCGAGGAAGTGGCCCTCTGGGACACCGAGACGGAAACCCTGATGGGCACGATGAAGGTTACCGAAAAGTACGCCATTGATAAGGAACACGAGTGCAAAGAAGTGTTCAAGACGGCAGATCCGGCACACCCCGGCGTGCAGAAGGTGATGAATCAGGGCCCCGTGAACTTGGCTGGTCCCATCAAAGTGCTGTCGGAGTCCTTTTTCCCTGAAATGTTCAAAGAGATCTACCAGCGTCCTGCGGAAGCGCGGAAGTTGTTTGAGGATCGAAACTGGCAAAGGGTTGCCGCACTGCAGTTGCGGAACCCCATGCATAATTCGCATGCCTATCTGGCATGGGTCGCCATTGAAGTCTGCGACGGGGTTTATATCCACCAGTTACTGGGCAAGCTGAAGCCCGGGGACATTCCTGCAGACGTTCGCGTGCACGCCATCGATGCCCTGGTCAACAAGTACTTCCGCAAGGAGCGCGTGATCCAGGGCGGCTATCCCATGGAAATGAGGTATGCGGGACCTCGCGAGGCCCTTCTGCATGCTGTTTTCCGCCAGAACTATGGCTGTTCCCACCTGATCGTCGGTCGTGACCACGCCGGGGTCGGGAACTACTACGGTCCGTTCGATGCCCAGACGATCTTCCATGAGGTGCCGGCCGGCGCGCTTGCCATCCAGCCTCTTTGCATGGACTGGACGTTCTACTGCTTCGAGTGCAAGAGCATGGCGTCGATGAAGACCTGCCCGCATGAGAGCAAGGCTGTTATCGATGAAAACGGGAACTACAAAGGTGGCGCCAGGCTTCTGCTTTCTGGAACCATGCTTCGCAAACTGATGAGTGAAGGGAAGCCTGTTCCAGCAGAGTTCTCGAAGCCGGAAGTAATCGCCGTTCTTAAGGAGTACTACGACCACCTTGAGGAAAAAGTGGAAGTGAAGCTCCACAACGCGGCAACCGGTGCGACGACGAAGAAGTAATTAGCAAGTGCCTGGCTGTGCTTCTGGCGCTGTGTTCGTGCAGAATGGCTTTCCGGAGGATCTCACGATGGAAGCGTTGCCGTTCCTGTTTCTGGTAGCAGCAGGCGCCTTTAGTGCCGGGATTGTAGGCGCTCTGACCGGCGAGGGAGGAGGCATTATCCTGGTCCCCATGTTGGTGTTGATCTTCGACGTCAACATGCACAATGCGGCTGGGGCCTCCCTCATCGCCGTCACCGCGACCTCGACAGCAGCGACGATCGCGTTCTTGAGCCAGGGTTATACAAACGTGCGTATTGGGATGTTTCTTCAAACGACATCCATCGCCGGGGGGATAACGGGAGCCGTGCTGGCGGCGGTTGTTCCTGTACCGGCGCTTCTGACGATTTTCGGCCTGGTACTGCTTTATTCGAGCTACATGTCCTTTCGCCGGAAGGAGGAAATTGAATCGGAGCGGCCTTCCGACCCTCTGGCAGTCCGGCTCCGCATGGAAAGCAGTTTTCCGGTTCTTGGAGGGTGGCAGGCTTACAAAGTTTTCCGGGTGATTCCCGGCGCGCTTCTGATGGGAGTGGCAGGGATTGTTTCGGGGCTCCTGGGGATCGGCGCAGGCGCGGTTAATGTGCTGGTGATGGACCAGGTGATGAGGCTTCCGTACAAAGTTTCGACCAGCACCAGCAACTTCATGATAGGAATCACGGCTGCGGGCAGCGCAGGCGTTTATCTTCACCGGGGCTACATCGACCCCGTGCTGACGATGCCGGTTGTTCTGGGGATCTTTCTGGGCGCAGCCGTGGGGGCAAGACTCCTGATGATCGTGAGAGCCAAGCCCTTGAGGATTTTTTTCAGTTTTCTCGTACTCATCGCAGCCCTGGAGATGATCTACAAGGGAGTTGCGAGAGGAGTTTTGCATTGAGGCGTGACGAGT
>JARRJI010000069.1:0-12170 GCA_037379595.1 Acidobacteriota bacterium
GCCAATGCCGAACTGGAGAGCAAGGAAAAGACCGGCCGCATGCTGAAGGAGGAAGTGGACGAAGAAGACGTGGCTCGCGTGGTTTCAAACTGGACCGGCATCCCCGTGGCCAGGATGCTGGAAGGCGAAGTGGCCAAGCTGGTGAGCATGGAGGATCGCCTGCGGTTGCGCGTGGTGGGCCAGGAAGAGGCTCTGAAGCTGGTGGCCAACGCCGTCAGGCGAAGCCGGGCCGGACTTTCCGACCCGAACCGCCCCATTGGCAGCTTCATTTTCCTGGGGCCGACCGGCGTGGGCAAGACGGAGCTGGCGCGGGCGCTGGCCGAGTTCCTGTTTGACGACGAGAAGGCCATGCTCCGCATCGATATGTCGGAGTACATGGAGAAGCACGCGGTGGCGCGGCTGATCGGCGCGCCTCCCGGCTACGTGGGTTACGAAGAGGGCGGCCAGTTGACCGAGCAGGTGCGGCGTAGGCCGTATTCGGTGCTGCTGTTTGACGAAATCGAAAAGGCGCACGCGGACGTCTTCAATATCTTCCTGCAAATTCTCGACGAGGGTCGGCTGACCGACGGCAAGGGCCGCACGGTGGACTTCAAGAACACCGTCATCATCATGACCAGCAACATCGGCAGCCACATGATCCACGAGGCGATGAATTCGTCGCGCGGGGGCGAGCCTGGCAAGCTCTCCGAGGATTTGAAGAAGCGCATCCGGGCGACGCTGCTTGAAAACTTCCGCCCCGAATTCCTGAACCGCGTGGACGAAGTTGTCATCTTCAACGCCCTGGGCAAGGAAGAGTTGACCAAGATCATCGACCTGCAGCTCAATCACCTGCGCGGCCTGCTGGCCGACCGGAAAATCACCATCGAGCTGACGCCGGAGGCTCGCGACCTGCTCTTCGAACGCGGCTACGATCCGCAGTTCGGCGCAAGGCCGCTCAAGCGCGCCATCCAGCGCTTGATCCAGGACCCGCTGGCGCTCAAAATCCTGGAGGGCGAAGTGATGCCCGGCGAAACCATCGAAGTGGACGCCGATTTGAAAAAAGGCGAGATGACCTTCGCCCCGGCGAAAGCTAAAGCGGCCCGTCGTTGAGTCGGTAGCCTTGACACTGTCTCATGTGTCGTGGGCTCTTGGAAGTTGGCAACGGGAAAACCCCGCGACGGACGTGTCACCGTCGCGGCACCCTTGCTGCGAGATCTCAGACACTACGACGCAAGTCTCTCCCCCAGCCCAGCCTTTCGCCAAAGCAGCGGTGAACCGTTGCCCTGCAAACGGCGTATAATCGAGTGAAATGGCAGCCACATACAGCGGACGCGGGCAGCAGACTGCGCCGAGGCGGGAGAGCTTCTTCGACCGCACCAGGCGGAACCTGAGCGATTTCTGGCGGCGGGTCAGCGAAGGGCTGGAGGTCCGGACCCTTTGGAACCAGTTTGTCTCCGAGGCACGCGAGAGCTACAGCCTTTACGACCGCGAAGTGGACTGGGACGCGCTGAAGCGCGAGTCGCGCTTCCGGCGCATCCTGAAGACGATCAGCGCCCTGTTCTGGGCCATGATCATGAAGCTTTCTCCGGCGCGGCGGGTTTTTCTGCTGGTCGCGCTGGTGCTGGGACTGTTTTCGCTTCCCCAGGGCAACCAGGGCGGCCCTCACGTCTCTCCGCTGATCCCGCTGGGCATGCTGATCTTCCTGCTGGCGCTGGAACTGGCCGACCGCGTCACCATGAAGCGCGACCTGGAGATTGCGCGCGAGATCCAGCACTGGCTTGTTCCGGCCACCCCGCCGCAGGTGCCGGGCGTCGATCTTGCCTTCAATTCAACGCCCGCCAACACGGTGGGCGGAGACTACTACGACGCCTTTCTGCCCGCCCCGGAGCAGCCGCCCGGGAAAGACAACCCGCTGCTGATGGTGGTGGCGGACGTGGCGGGCAAGAGCGTTCCGGCGGCTCTGCTGATGGCCACCTTTCACGCCTGCCTGCGGTCGGTGACGACGGCGGCCGATTCCCTCACCGAGATCGTTGTCCGCATGAACCGCTACGCCTGCGCCCACAGCCTGGAGGGCCGCCGGTTTACCACGGCGTTCTTCGCGGAATTTGATCCCTCCACGCGAGTGCTGACCTACGTCCGTGCGGGACACAACGAGCCCTTTCTGCTGCACGCCTCGGGACAGTTTGAGCGTCTGGACTCGGGCGACCTGCCCCTGGGAATCAATCCAAACGCGCCTTACGCCTGTTCACAGGTCACGTTGGAAAGTGGCGACCTCCTGCTGATTTACACGGATGGGCTGGTTGAAGCCGTCAATGAGCGCGAGGAGGAATTCGGCGAGCAGCGGGTGATCGATATTCTGAAGACCGTGCCCCGGGAATCCGCCGCAGAGACCCTGCAGCGCCTCTTGCGCGGCGTGCGCTCCTTTACGGGCTCGCGGCGGCAGTACGACGACATTACAACTTTTGTCGTCCGCGCAACCTGAGCCGCAGAGCGAATGCGGCGCATGATCCAAACGCGGATTCCTCGCTACCGGCTCGTGCCGGAACAGGCATAAAATAAAGTAAGAAGAGGTTGTCATTGCTGAGAGCGGTACCGAATGAGCTTGATATGCGTGGAGGTTTGACTCTCGCATGTTCGCAGCCGGCATGACAGCAGTATGGCTCGGAGTGTTCCTGACAACGCCTGGGGGGAAGGTTGCTCCCAATCCGGCACCCGTGGTTTCAAGCGCCGTGGTGGGCAGCGAGTTCACCTATGCCGTGCAGAAGGGCGATTCTCTGACCCGCATTGGAGCGCGGTTCGGAGCGGAAGTGCCCGCTTTGGCTGAACTGAACGGCCTGAAGCCGACAGCGAGGCTGAAGCTGGGCCAAGAGCTGCAGATTGACAACCGTCACATCGTTCTCCGAACGCTCGACGACGGCATCGTCATCAACGTTCCCCAGCGCATGCTCTTCTATTTTCACTCCGGAAACCTGCTGGCAGGTTTCCCGGTCGGCCTGGGCCGAAGAACCTGGCCGACGGAGCTTGGGGATTTCGAAGTCTCCGAAAAGGAAAAAGACAAGACCTGGATTGTCCCGCAATCCATCCAGGAAGAGATGGTGGCGAAAGGCAAGCCCCTCAGAAAGAGAGTCCCGCCGGGCCCGAACAACCCTCTGGGCAAGCACTGGATTCGCATCTCGCCGAGTTCCGGCATTCACGGCACCAATACCCCGGCCAGTATCTACCGCTTCCGGACGCATGGATGCATCCGGCTGAAGCCGGAGGATATCGCCGGCCTTTACAAAAAAGTTTCCATCGGCACGGCCGTGAAAATTGTGTACCAGCCGGTCCTGCTGGCCCGCATGCCCGATGGAAAACTCTACCTGGAGGTTCACGAGGACATCTACCGGAAAGCGGGTAACCCGCTGGAAACCGTCAAGCAGATGGCAGAGTTGGCGGGCGTCGAATCCATGGTAGACTGGCAAAAGGTAAGTGAAGTCATCAAGGAACGGCGCGGGTTGGCTCAGGAAGTTAGTTTACCCGCGGAAAGTGTCCTCAGAAGGAATCCATGAAGAAATTTGAACGTCAAGACCGCCCCGGCCGACGTCAGGGCGTAAGCCGCCGTAACTTTGTGAGGCTGGGATCCGTCGCAACCGCAGCCCTGACGGTTCCGCGGCTGCTTCTTGCCGGGACGGGAGCCCGCCAGCCGGCCGAGAAAAGCCTGGCCTTCTACAATCTCCACACCGGCGAGCATCTGAAAACCGTCTACTGGGCCGAAGGCCACTACATTCCGGGAGCGTTGAAGGAAATCAACTGGATACTCCGAGACTACCGCCGGAATGCCGTCAAAGCGATCGATTTGCGGCTTCTCGACCTGCTCTACGCGCTCGACCGGAAGCTCGAAACGCGCCGGCCCTTCCACATCATCTGCGGCTATCGCACGCCCGCAACCAACGAGTTTCTGCGAAGGCACAGCGCGGGCGTGGCAAAGCACAGCATGCACATGCAGGCCAAAGCGATCGACATTCGCATTCCCGGATGCCGCCTGACCAGGCTGCAAAAAACAGCATTGGGGCTGCACGACGGGGGGGTCGGAATCTACCCGCTTTCTGATTTTGTTCACGTCGATGTGGGCCGCGTGCGGCATTGGAGGTTTCCGCCCAGGGCTTAATCCAGACACTCTTGAAGAAATGCCTAGCGCATTGCCAGGCGCCCAGGATTTTCCAATACGCGAAACGCACCGCCGGGGGATGGATTCAATGACAGCGAGGTTGGCGATGACAGATGCGAAAACGATTCTCGTAACCGGAGCGACGGGAGCGCAGGGGGGCGGCGTGGTGCGACACCTGTTGAAGGGCGGCAAATTCAAGCCTCGCTGCCTGACGCGGAAACCGGATTCCGAAAAAGCCCGGGTGCTGGAGCAGGCGGGCGCCGAGATCGTTCGCGGCGACCTGGACGATCCCGATAGCCTGCGAGCAGCCATGAAAGGCTGCTACGGCGTTTTCGGCGTGACGAACTTCTGGGAGCACTTTGAAAAGGAATCCTTCCACGGCAGAAACCTGATCGAGGCCGTGAGGGACTCCGCGATCGAGCATTTTGTCTTCAGCACGCTTCCCTATGCGCACAAGCTCTCCAACTGGAAGCTCGAAGTGCCCCACTTTGATATGAAAGCCAAGCTGGAGGAGTACGCTCGCAGCCTGAAACTGCCCGCCACCTTCGCCCACGTGGCGTTTTACTACGAAAATTTCCTCTCCTTCTTCCCCCCGAAACCGCAGGAAGACGGCTCCTACTTGTTCGGGTTTCCACAGGGCGATACGCCTCTGGCCGGGGTTTCAGTCGAAGATGTGGGCGGAGTGGTCGCCACCATTTTTGACCGGCCCGTCGATTTCCGCGACAAGACCGTGGGAGTCGTCGGTGACGACCTGACCTGCAGACAGTACGCCGAGGTCATGTCGCGCGTGCTCGGCAAAAAGATCGTCTACCGCTACATCCCTCGCGAAGTCTTTGCCAAACTCGGATTTCCGAGCGCTGAAGACCTCGCCAACATGTTCGAATATAACCGCCTGTTCATTCCAAACCGGCAGGCCGATCTGGAACAGTCCCTGGCACTCTACCCGGGCATGCAACGCTTCGAGCCATGGGTGAGTGCCAACAAGGACAAGTTTGCCGCAATTCTGAAGTAAAGCCGGAACAGGCTGGATTCTCGAAAGAACAGTTCAGCGCGACTTGCGCGGGTAGCGAGCCTCGACCTTGGTATGCATGCCTCCGCGGGTGGTAAACTCCCCGCGGACTACCGCCCATTTGGGCTTGCAGACCCGGGAGACGTCATCAAGGATCCGGTTCACCGCATTCTCGTAGAAAATGCCGAGGTTCCGGTAGGCAAGAATATAGTACTTGAGGGACTTGAGCTCAAGGCAAAGCTTGTCCGGAAGATAGTGGATGGTGATGGTGCCGAAGTCCGGGAGGTGGGTGCGGGGACAGATTGACGTGTATTCCGGAATAGTAATGGTTATTTCGTAATCTCGATACTGGTTTTCCCAGGTCTCAATCTCAGGAAGAGAAGCTTCAACTCCCGAAGCAGCGTGCTCCGGCGTGTACACGCGAGTCGTCTTTTTCTTGGGCATTACCGTCCTCCCGAATATGCAAAATAGCAATGGAGACTTTAGCTTACACTAGCTTTAGGGATTTGCGCACGCTCCGGAACTGTCCGCCGGGTTACCACGTATCCTTTCCGACCCCAAAACTTGCGTAGTCCTTCAAGTTTTGGCACTTATTAAATATTCTGGAAGCAATTGAAAAACATAGACTTACTAAATTGGCTTGACAATGATGCACTAAGACTTTATTATAATTGCGAACTAAGGAAGGAATCATGCATCTAATCGTATTGGGCAGATGAGTGAAGCGGGCAAAAATTTTGAGGGATTCAGGCAATTTAGTCAAGTTTCTGAATGGAGGAGCAGGCAATGGGAAAGATTATTGGCATCGATCTTGGCACGACCAACTCGGTGGTCGCGGTGATGGAAGGCGGGGACCCAAAGGTGATTACCAACCCGGAGGGCGGCCGCACCACTCCATCGGTGGTCGCCTTTACGAAGAGCGGCGAGCGACTGGTCGGCCAGGTGGCCAAACGCCAGGCGATAACGAACCCGGAGAACACCATTTATTCGATCAAGCGGTTTATGGGGCGCCGTTTCAACGAGGTCCAGAGCGAGATTAAGACGGTTCCCTTCAAGGTGATCTCGGTGAGCAACGGGGACTGCCGGGTGCTGGCGCAGGGCAAGGAATATTCGCCGCCGGAAATTTCGGCCATGATCCTGCAGAAAATGCGGGACGCCGCCGCGCAGTACCTCGGCGAAAGCGTGACGCAGGCCGTTGTCACGGTGCCGGCCTATTTCAACGACAGCCAGCGACAGGCAACCAAGGATGCGGGCAAGATTGCAGGCCTGGACGTGTTGCGAATTGTGAACGAGCCGACGGCCGCGGCGCTGGCCTACGGTCTGGACAAGAAAAAGGACGAAACCATCGCGGTCTATGACTTTGGCGGCGGAACGTTCGATATCTCCATCCTGGAGGTTGGTGAAGGCGTGGTGGAGGTGAAATCCACCAACGGCGACACGCATCTGGGCGGCGACGATATCGACAAGCGCGTGATTGACTGGATTGTGGATGAATTCCGCAAGGACCAGGGTATCGACCTCTCGAAGGACCGGATGGCGCTGCAGCGGCTGAAGGAAGCGGCTGAGAAGGCGAAGATGGAATTGTCGACGGTGCTGGAGACGGAAATCAACCTGCCGTTTATCACCGCGGATGCTTCGGGCCCCAAACACCTGAGCTTGAAGTTGACGCGGGCGCGCTTTGAGCAGATGTGCGAAGACATCTTCCAGCGGTCCGTGGGCCCGGTGAAACAGGCGCTGAGAGACGCGGGCGTCGAGCCCGGCAAGATCGACGAAGTGGTTCTGGTGGGCGGGTCGACGCGTATTCCGCGCGTCCAGCAGATTGTGAAGGACCTGTTCAACGGCAAGGAACCGCACAAGGGTGTGAACCCGGATGAAGTGGTTGCGGTTGGAGCCGCGGTGCAAGCTGGAGTGCTGGGCGGCGAAGTGAAGGACCTGCTGCTGCTCGATGTGACCCCGCTAACACTGGGTGTCGAAACGCTGGGCGGCGTGAGGACCGCGCTGATTCAGCGCAACACCACGATTCCGACGCGGAAGACGGAGACGTTTTCCACGGCGGCGGACAACCAGACGTCGGTTGAAATCCACGTTCTGCAGGGCGAGCGCGAGATGGCAAGGGACAACCGGACGCTCGGCAAGTTCCACCTGGTCGGGATTCCTCCGGCGATGCGCGGAATTCCGCAGATTGAAGTGACGTTCGACATTGACGCGAACGGCATCCTGAACGTTTCGGCGAAGGACCTTGGCACCAGCCGGGAACAGAAAATCACCATTACCTCTTCCAGCGGACTCTCCAAGGAAGAAGTGGAGCGGATGAACAAGGAAGCCGAGCTCCACGCCGAGGAAGACCGCCGCTACAAGGAAGAGGTCGAGGTCAAGAACCGGGCGGACTCACTGGTCTACTCCGTGGAAAAGACGCTGAAGGAAAACCGCGACAAGGTTTCCGAAGAGGATGCCAAGAACATCGAAGCGGCCGTGGAAGACGCCAAGAAGGCCATCCAGGAAGGCAAGATCGAAGAGATCAACGCCGCCGTGGAGCGCCTGACGTCGGCTTCTCACAAGCTGGCCGAAGCGATGTACAAGCAGGCTGGCCCATCGGCCCCGCCGCCTCCGCCGACAGGCGAAGCCGGACAGGCTGAAGCGGCAGGCGGCGAAGGCGAGGGGAAGGCCAAAGGCGATGGTGAAGTGATCGACGCCGAGGTTGTGGAAGGAGACGACAAGAAGAAGTAATCAAAGCGTTCGATGAATCGTCTAACCATGATGAAGGGTTTTTTATCGGCAAGAGGGAGGCAATCCGGTGGAACAACAATTACAGGAGCGGGAACGGCACGTAGCACACCGGGCGCAAGTCGGCATTGAATGCCCGCAGTGCCACATCAAGCAATTTATGGAGATCCAGCTCGACAATCCGGTGAAGAATTTTCCGGTAGCCGAGGAAATTCGCCGGCAACTCGAAGCGTGGATTGCCTCTCGATGCCCCGACCATCTGGGACCTATACTCAAGTCCAGCATGAACTGAAACCCTGGGGTCCGGGATGAGTTGCGGATCGAGAGACGATTTGAAAGCTGTGGATTTCGTCCCGAAGCACCGGCTCATCGCCCCGGGTTTCTGATCCTTTGATTGCTTCCTTGTGCAAAACCAGCCGCTGGCAGAAGCCGCGTGGCGAGGCAAGCTCACAAGCGAGAACCGCGTATGCCCGCAGGAATAAAGCAGAAGGATTATTACGCCGCGTTGGGTGTGGACCGCAAGGCTAAGCCCGATCAGGTCCGGAAGGCATACCGGCGTCTGGCAAGGAAGTACCACCCGGACGTTAATCCGGGCAATAAGCAGGCAGAAGAGAAATTCAAGGAAATCCAGGAAGCCTATAACGTCCTCAGCGACGATAAGAAGCGAAAGATTTACGACCAGTACGGTTTCTATTCCGACAACATTCCCACAAGCGCCTACGAGGCTTACACCCGGGGTCCTGGCGAAGCCGCCGGACCCGGAGGGCCAAGCGTTGACTTTTCCGGCTTTGACTTTTCCGATTTCATCCCCCACGAAGAAAAAGGTGCGGGATTCGGCTCAAGCTTTCGTGATCTCTTTTCCCAGATTTTCCGCGGAGGAGAAGCCCGTGAAGCGGCCCATGGGCCGGCGCGCGGGCGCGACATCGAGCATCACATGCACCTGAGCTTCTGGGACGCCATTCGCGGGACGCAGGTCCGGATCACCATCGGAAGAGAAGAGCTTTGCAGTTCCTGCAAGGGCCGGGGCACGCGAAGCGGGACGGCGTTTACCTGCCCGGCGTGCGGAGGCACCGGCAAGTCCACGCGGGCGGCCGGAGCAATGCGCTTTTCGATGACCTGTCCGCAGTGCGGCGGCACCGGGAAGCAACTGAGCCGTTGCACGACCTGCAAGGGAACGGGACATATTCGCAGACCGGAGACTTTCGACGTGCGAATTCCGCCTGGAGTTGATACGGGGTCGCGCGTCCGCGTTCCGGGAAAAGGCAACGCGGGCACCAACGGCGGACCGCCGGGCGACCTGTTCATCCTGACCGACGTTGAAACCCACCCGTTCTTTGAGCGCAAAGGGGACAACCTCTACGTGAAAGTTCCGATTACAGTTGCCGAAGCGGCGCTGGGAACCAAAGTGGAGGTGCCAACCATTGACGGCCCCACAACCATCCGGATTCCTCCGGGCACGCAGAGCGGACAGAAACTGCGGATTCGCGGGAAAGGAACGCCGTCGCTGCGCGCAAATCAGCGGGGGGATCAGTTTGTCGAGGTCGAAATCAAGGTTCCGCGAATTGCCGATGAGCGGAGCAAAGAAATCCTGAGGGAACTCGAGCGGCTGAACCCGGAAGACCCCCGGAGCGAGTTGAAGAAATATTTCAGCGTCCGACCGTAAAGGTTCGGCTTGCAGGCTCGAAACGAACGAACAACCTATGGCACGACGAAGCAGAAAAACACGGGGCAAGGCAGGTTACATGATCAGCGCCGTGGCGGAGATGTACAACATTCATCCGCAGACGCTGCGTCTGTACGAGCGCGAAGGATTGCTGATTCCATCGCGGAGCGAAGGCAACACGCGCCTTTACACCGATGAAGACCTGGAAGCGCTGGAGACCATCCTGAATCTGACGCGTGACCTGGGCGTGAATCTGGCCGGCGTGGAAATCATTTTGAACATGCGAAAGCGCATGGACGAAATGCAGAAAGAGATGCGAGCCTTCGTCAGATTTGTCGAAAAGGAAATCCTCAACCGCACCGGCGAGTCGAGCGAAGAAGCACAGAACGCGCTCGTGCGGGTGATCCCCCCTTACCTGATCCGCATGCAACGCTCGAAAGAGCGGCATTAGGCCAATTTCCAGCGGATTGGAACCTGCAAAGCAGTCTGATCATGCGGGCCCAGGTTCAAGCCGGAATTGCCCGGCAAGCTTATTCCCTTCCCCTTGATGTCCCAAGTGATTTAGAATTTGCTGCAGGTTTCGTAATGGCCCAAAAGGATTGCCCTCACTGCGAAGGTACAGGCTGGAGGCCGGTGGAGACAGACGGCGTGCGGCGCGTGGCTCGGTGCGAATGTGAGAAACTGCTGCGCTCAGAATCGTTGCTGAAGCAGGCGCAGATCCCGCGCCGCTACGAGCATTGCGCCTTTGAAAACTTTGACATTCGCAAGGACCCGCGAACGGGACACACCAACCGCAGCCTGGTTGCGGCCAAGCTCTATTCACAGAAACTTGTGGAGGAATATCCCACGGACTTCGGCCTGCTGTTTGTGGGGCCGACGGGCGTCGGCAAAACGCACCTGGGTGTCGCAGTGCTGCGGGAACTGATGGTGCGGAAGGGCGTCCCTTGTCTTTATTACGATTTTTTGAAACTGCTAAAGGACATCCGCGACAGCTATAACCCGGTTTCGCACACCTCGGAACTGCGTGTGCTTGGCCCCGTTCTGGACGTGGAAGTTCTGCTGCTTGACGACCTGACGGCTTCGGATCCAACCGACTGGGTGAGAGAAACGCTAGCCCACATCATCAGCTCACGCTACAACGAAAAGAAAGTCACGCTGATCACCACCACCCTTCCTTCTGAGCGCCACAAACGGCGCGAGGTCCGTACTCATTCGGGCGAATCGATCTCGGAAATCGACCGGTCACTGGCCCAGTTGGGACCGACTCTTTCGTCCCGGCTGTACGAAATGTGTAAGCTCGTCGAAATGAATTCCGACGATTACCGCAAGGCCATCAAGCAAGCCGGATTCAGGTTCCATATCGAGTAAAAAATAGTTCTTGTTAACGCTATGGATCAGTTTGACTTCCCTTTTCAGGGAACGGTAAAATACATACTCACCTACGATTAGCGTCGGGTAAAGGGCAGGGAGGTAAGTTAATGTCGTCGCAAGAGAATCATGCCAACTCGGGTGAGGTGGTCACCTCAATAGAAGCGCAGAGCGGAGCGGCCGCCCCCGAGCGCCGCGAGCCAGCCGAACCCGTGGATGTCGCATCCCAGGCCCAACCCGAAGTCGAAACCAATCAGGAACCCGTGGCAGACAGTAAGCCCGAAAGCGCCCCTCTGCCTGTGGAGGAGCCGGGCACAGGCACTCCGGAGATCGCCGAACCGGAAGCTGAAGCCGGCACGGAAGCGGAAGCTGCAACGAGCGCTGAAGCGGCTGCGCCTGAGGTTGACTCTTCGACCACTGAGGCTATTCCCGAAGTCGACGAGACGGAAGCTGCTAACGGAACCGAAGGGGAAGCCCAAGCAAGCGCCGAAACAGCTGCGCCGGAGGCAACCTCTTCGACCGCTGAGGCCGCTCCGGAAGTCGCCGAACCGGAAGCCGCAACCAGCACGGAAGCCGGAGCCCAAATGAGCGCCGAAAGAGCTGCGCCGGAGGTTATCTCTTCGACCACCGAGGCCGCTCCGGAGGTTGCCGAGACGGAAGCCGCGCCCAGCCCGGAACCTGCGAAAGTTGCCGAGGCGCCGACTCACCAAGCTGAAGAATCCGAAGATGAAACGCTTGACCCCAGCGAAGTTCAGCGCCTGATGGAAAGCATGGAAGCAGGTCCTTCGCTGGCCGTGGGAGAGGTAGTCCAGGGCCAGGTTCTGAAGGTGACCGAAGAAGAGGTGTTCGTCGACCTGGGGTTGAAGTGCGAAGCAGTGATTCCCCGCAGTGAGTTTGTTTCCGAAGATGGCCAGTTGACCGTCCAGACGGGTGAGACAATCGACGTCTTGGTCGAAAAGTTTGACGAGTTGACCGGGACCGCAGTGATTTCTCGCCGCAAAGCGGTGAATGAAAAACTCTGGGAAGAGGTCGAACGAGCCTTCTACGAAGAGATTCCCGTTAAGGGCCAGGTGGTCGCGCGGGTCAAAGGCGGAGTTGAAGTCAACGTGGGCGTTCGGGCCTTTATGCCGGGCTCGCAGGCCGATCTGAAACCGCACCCGAACCTCGATGAGTTGATCGGCCAGGAGATCATCTGCAAGGTCATCAAGCTCAACCGCAAGAGAGACAATGTTGTCGTCAGCCGGCGGAAAGCGCTGGAAGAAGGCAACCAGCAGAAAAAG
>JARRJI010000070.1:0-14392 GCA_037379595.1 Acidobacteriota bacterium
TGACGGAGGCGTAGATGGCGACCGGTCCCACGCTACCCAGCTGGTTGCCGCTGCGGTCGTACCATTGCAGGCGCCCGTCGAGCGTTCCTCTCTGGAAGGCAAGGGCTCCGCTCGAAACCGAGTAGCTCTGACCTTTGGCAAGTGCCGTGGCTTCTCCCGCGAGTTTACCTGTCGCAGGATCGAAGGGTTGCGCGAATACCCGGTTATCCCGAGTGAACAAGAGATGTCCGGAGGCAAAACCCGGGGAGCTGGCGTCCTTGAGAACAAGCTCTTGTTCGCTTGAACCGAGGGAACCCATCCAAATGGAGTGGGAACCGAACCACGGCAGACCAGATACGTATAGAAAATGCTGTCCGTCAGGAAGGAATGCGGGCGACATATGGCCCATTTCGCCGCTCTCGAGCCTGGTGGCCGGGCTTGGTTTTCCGCCCGAGGAAGGAATGCTTTCGAGTGGTCCTTCGCAAAGGGGCGCAAAAAGAATGGTGCCGCCTGGGCTCCAGGCTCCGCCGGAGCCATTACAGGGGGCGTCGGCCAGGACCTGAATGTTTCCGTTGGCGAGATTCACGGTTTTCAGCTCTCCGTCGGCAAAATATCCAAGAGAGCTGCCATCGGGCGACCAGAAGGGCGATGCCGCATCTTCCGTGCCGGGGATGGCTTTGGGCTCTTTCGGTCCCAGCGGCCGTACCCAGAGCTTGGTGACGCCTTTCTGGTCCGTTGCCGAAAATGCCAGTTGCCTGCCGTCCGGAGAAACAACCACCGGTCCCGCCCCAAATCCAAAATCGCGAAATGTTGTGTTGAGAGGCGGCGGGATATGGGAGAGAACCGGAGCCCTTTGCGGTGCAGGGGCAACGTTCCGGTTCCGAGTTTCAAATCGCCATCCCGCGAATGCGGCGAGGCAAACCACGATTCCAGCTGCGGCCCACGGCAGAATCCGGCGTAGGGACGACCCCTTCGCTGCACTCAGGGCGGGCTCTTGTGGTTTTGCCGGGGTGGTTTCAGCAAGGGCGGGCACAAGGGTCGTTCCTGCATCGCCCGAAAGCGTCTCTTCAATCGCAATTCGTGCTTCACCGATGTCGCGCAGTCGCTGCATTGGGTCTTTGGTCAGGCAGCGGCGGACTAGTGTCTGAACAGATGGCGGGGTTGTTTCCGGCAGCGCAGTCCAGTCGGGCTCGCTCTTGATGACCGCCGCCAGCATGTGAGAAATCGTTTTGCCCTCGAACGCCTTCCGCCCGGCCAGCATCTCGTACAGCACACATCCGAACGACCAGATGTCTGTCCTTTTATCCACTCGCTGCCTTTTCGCCTGCTCCGGGCTCATGTAGGCTGCCGTGCCCGGAATCATTCCCGCCCGCGTCGCCATGGTGCTCAGCGCGGGCGAGTTGGCCGGGCCCATCGTCACAGAGGAATCCTGCGCGTCAAGCACCTTGGCCAGGCCAAAGTCCAGAATCTTCACCTTGCCCTCGCGCGTGATTTTCACATTCGCAGGTTTCAGGTCGCGATGGATCACACCGCGTTCGTGCGCGTATTCCAGCCCTTCGGCAATCTGTTTGGCAATGGGCAGGGCATCGTCTGTGGTCATGGGCGAACGGCGTTCGCCCGTTGTAGCGCCGGCTTTCAGGCCGGCACGTGCCGGCGCTACGGAAATTCGTTCCGCCAGCGTCTCGCCTTCCACCAGTTCCATCACCAGCGCGCGGACGCCGTTCGGTTCTTCAAGGCCATAAACGGCAGCAATATTGGGATGATTCAGAGAGGCAAGAGTCCGAGCTTCGCGCTCAAAGCGCGCCATGCGCTCTGCATCGCGGGCCATCGCTTCCGGAAGGATTTTGAGCGCCACGTCGCGACCGAGCTTCGTGTCGCGCGCGCGATAGACCTCGCCCATCCCGCCAGCGTCAAGCGGCGTGAGGATTTCAAAAGCCCCGAGTCGCGTCCCCTCTTGGATCGCCATAATTGGCAGGCATTATACACCTCAACGCAAGGCATCAATGAACGATTTATGTTCCAGGAAAAGCAGGGTGAATGCAGCGGCGGTCTGGCTTCGGGGCACCTCCCAAAGACGGCCTGCGGGGTTCTGATGTCTCCGTCCCGGCCCTGTCACATAGGGAGTGCCTTCAAGGTGCGGGCCATCGCGGGGCCTTTCCCAAAAAGACGAGCAAAGTTCGTTGACCCTAAGGATCGTGAAACAGTCTCGCTAGTTTGTTGAAAAGTGGGATGTCGATCCCGGGGATGGGGACGAAGCAGAGGGCTCTGTTGGTTCCTCGAAAACCTCGGCGGTAAACGCCTCAATGCGGGCGCCACGCCGCCAGGCATCTTCGGGCAGCCCGGCTTTGACGCAAGTCTCTTCCAGAAACTTCTCGCGGTCCCATTTCCAGGTGACGGGAACCTGGGGCAAGAGCAGCCCCCGGCGGCGGCCCTGGCTTATAATCAGGCCGTGTTCGCCGATAACGATCTGCTCGGGAGCGATCTCCGCCGGTTGGGTAAGCACAGAGATTTCGATATGGAGGTTGGGCACCTCGTCGGGGGTGACGGGTGTGAATCGGGGATCGGTGAGCGCTGAAGCCACGGCGCATTCCTGAACGGTCTTGTAGAGGGGCTCTTTCGTTTGCACATGCCCGATGCAGCCTCGGAGTTGGCCGTGTTTCCGCAGAGTGACAAAAGCACCTCGAGGTTCCATGAGGGCCGCCGTCGGGTCTGGAATTCCCCTGGGTGCTGTGGGTCCCTGGACTCCTTCTTGCAAGGCCTGCCGTGCGAGCACGAGCAGGGTCTTTCGTTCCTCTTCAGTGAGCGGCGGCATCTTTCTCGCCCTCTTTATCCTTGCCCCCTTTAATCACCATGAGATGGCCGGGAATCTCGTGCTTGATCCGCTCCTCCATCTTCTTACGGAAATCCCAGAAGTATTGCGTGCCCGAGACGAGCGCAAACACTACAACCGCCCAGAGCAAAAGCTCCCCGCCAAGCAGAGCGGAGGGGAATCGCGGCTCAAGCGTAATCACGCTGATGGCTGCTACCTGGAGAACCATTTTCGTCTTGCCCAGTTCAGAAGCCTGCAGCAGGAATCCCTGCGCCGACGCGATGGAGCGAAGCCCCGTGACCGCCAGTTCCCGCCCTACAATGATCACCACCATCCATGCCGGAACCAGGTGAAGCCAAACCAGCGAAATAAAGGCGGAGGCCGTCAACAACTTGTCGGCAAGCGGGTCCAGCAGAATCCCCAGCGCCGTCACCTGCCCTCGCTTCCGGGCCAGGTACCCGTCCAGCAGGTCGGTAGTCGAGGCCAGCAGGAATACCGCGACCGCCAGCAGGTCCATGTTGTTTCCCTTCGTCAGCATCAGCACGACGACGAGGGGAACAAAGAATATGCGAAGGACCGTCAGTGATAAAGGGAGATTCATAGCAATTGGAGTTTTCATCTCCAGCGAGAATTCGTGGAAGAAAGGCTCACTCGCCGGGGCGCTTCACGGTTATCAGCAGGGAGTCCTACTAACACACCTCACTATAGCCAAGGCCATGCAGGGTGTCAACGGAAGTCGTCGAAAATACTAAAAGATCTTCAGAATTTCTCGCATCAGAATTCAGCCGCAGCCTGAGGCTTGCTGAGCGCCGAAACTGAGCATGGATGAGATGCCCCGGAACATTTGCGGTAAGTTGTTCTGCCCACAGGTGTAAACGCGCTAATTTTCAGCTCCACGGGGATGACGAATGCCGGCTATCCCAAGAGCTTTGGGGGCGGGATCGGCCGGGTGGTCCCACTTTCAGATGCCGGATCCAGGATTCCCAGAGCGGAAACAGGTACCTGTGATACCCGAACCTGTGCAACTCCTGCACAGCCATCTTCCTGGGACAATGAGCTATCTCGATCTCATAGGCCGCGATGACCACTCCAGTCCGGTCGCTGCCCTGACGACAATGGACAAAGACCGTCTTGCCGGGGTTGTCGGCCAGGATTTTGAGAAACGCTGCCACAACTCTTTTGCGTGGCTGCGAGAAGAAGGGCCACGGAAACCAGGGCAAGTGGATGTAACGGATTCCCGCGGCCGATGCCCACTGAGATTCCCGTTGTGCCTGCTTGCCGCCTGTTTCGAGCTCCACATCGATCTTCACGCCGCGCTCGGCCAGCTCCCTGAATGCTTCGGCGTCTTGCGGCGCCGCTCCGCGATAAAGTTCCGGAGTCACCTCAGCGAAGTTGTTAATCCCGGGAATGCGTCGCGGCCTGGGGACCGTGCAGGCGTTTTGAGCAATGGCTTGTGCTGCCACGGACAAAACGGCCAGGACTGCAAGCAGCAGTAATCTTTTCAATGCTTGTCCTCGACCTCTTCGATTTCCTTTCGGTCGTAAGCGAAGAGCAAGGCGAGGATGCCAAACCCTGTCATTAGAGAACTCCAACGGCTAGCGGCCTGCGGCCCGCATGAATTCGAGCCTCCAGAGCCGCAAAGGTTTCCGGAAATGGCAAGCGGGCTACGGCTACCCGCAGAGCCTATACCCTGAGAAGACCGATTTGACTGGTAAAGCGCATGGGTGGCAGGCTACAACCGCATGAAAGGCGAGTTCCGAAGGTTTGTGCAAAACTCCGCCAATGTCCGTGCCGCGTCCCGATTCTTAGAGCCCTCTTAGCTGTCAAGTAATCTCTCAATGGCTCAAGTGTAAGCAACTGAAAACAAGACAGATAGAAATATACGCTGCCAAACGTTGAACTTCTGTCCTGCCCAAAGGCAAAAAGGTACAGGCCGATAGGCCAGTTTTTTTCCACAATGTTTTCCACAGGCCCGCAATCCGCAAGAATACTGCGTTTTATTTATGAACGAGTAAGCTGACACGGGAGTTACTCTCGGATTCTAGCCGCTCCCGAAGCGA
The DNA here is from genome assembly GCA_037379595.1 of Acidobacteriota bacterium. GTDB lineage: Bacteria > Acidobacteriota > Terriglobia > UBA7540 > UBA7540 > SCRD01. The sequence continues at coordinate 4,849 of JARRJI010000070.1, forward strand.
TTTTGTAAGCCGAGCACGCACCATGACGCGGTTATCTCTATATTCGGTGGATAGGACGTTGCCTGCACGATGAAGAAGCGCCAGCCTTTCGCCGTCCCCGGCAGAGAACTCAAACTCGCCTTCAACAATCGGATCTTCTTCCAGCGCTCTGTCGATTGCCTCCAGCAGCGCCGGAAAGCCCTCCCCGGTGATGGCAGAAACTGCCGCATAGGTTGGGCCTTTGGGAAGCCGCGCTCGCGAAGCCTCATCCAGCAGATCGATCTTGTTCCAGACCAGGAGCCGCGGTGTTCCGGTCAGCCCCAGCGTTTCAAGCAACTGCTCCACGGTCGCCTCATGCTGGGCCCGCTGGGAGTGGGATGCGTCCATTACCTGAACAAGCAGGCTGGCTCCTTCCAGTTCTTCGAGGGTGGCCTGGAACGCGGCCACAAGATGCGGAGGCAGCTTGCGAATGAATCCCACCGTATCGGAAAGAAGTGCTTGCCGGTGAGAGGGGAGCTGGATCGCCCGAACCGTGGGATCGAGCGTCACAAACAGGCGGTTCGAAGTGGAGACTCGAGCCTGGGTCAAGGCGTTGAAGAGGGTTGACTTTCCGGCGTTCGTGTACCCCACCAGAGCCACCGTCAGGAATTGCTGCTCGCGGCGGTGCGCGCGATGGAGGGAGCGTTCAGAGCGCACCTTGGCGATACTCTGAACCAGCCGCTGAATCCGCGTGCGAATCCGCCGGCGGTCAAACTCCAGTTGCTGCTCGCCGGGTCCCCTTGTTCCAATGCCGCCACCCAGCCGGGAAAGGCGGCTGCCGCGGCCGGAAAGGCGCGGCAGAAGATAGGTCAACTGGGCCAGTTCCACCTGCAACTGGCCCTCGCGGCTCCGGGCGCGCCGGGCAAAAATGTCGAGGATCAACTGGGTGCGGTCAATCACTTTGGAATGGAGAACCGATTCCAGGTTGCGAAGCTGGGTGGGGGTAAGATCGTGATCGAAGATAATGACGTTGGCATGGGCCGCCCGGGCCTCGGCACAAATTTCGCGGGCCTTGCCCCGGCCCACCAGCGTGGCGGCGTCGCCTTCCGGCGTCCGTTGCAGCACCGACCCGACGATCTGGGCGCCCGCGCTGCTAACCAGCTCGTGCAACTCCTCCAGGCTCTCTTCCGGGTCATAGTTGGCAATGATTCTTCCCCTTCGAGTTTGGACCCAGCCCACCAGATACGCCTTCTCAGGAATTTGCTGCTGGCGAGTTTCCAACTAACCTCCCGGGGCCGCCGACGAAGCGGCGTTATGGTTTGAACGATTGATCACGACGGTTGAAATTGCATGCTTGAAAATCAGTTGTTCCGTGCCGTTGCTGTCCAGAATCACGGCAAATTTATCAAAGCTGCGAATTCGCCCCGTTAATTTGACCCCGCTCATCAGGTAGATGATGACGGGCGTTTTCTCTTTACGCAGGGAATTCAAGAAACCGTCCTGAATGTTTTGTTGTTTTTCCATATGATTCCTGCTTAACCCCTGCCCCGTCTGGGCCATAAGTCTCCTACAAGGATACAACCTTATGAGAGTAAGTGACCCCACTTAATTTGGATGCAAGCCAACCCTCGAGCGCGTCATGCACCTGCGCCTGGAGCGCCGGATCATCCCCAAATCCGGCGAACCAGTTCATATTCGGTTCCCGCCGAAACCAGGTCAACTGCCGCTTGGCATAGTGCCGCGTGGCGGTCTGCGTGTCCCGAAGTGCATCTTCCAGCGTGATCTCCCCGCGCAAAGCCGCTGCCACTTGCCGGTAGCCTAACGAGCCCAGCGCCTTGATCTTTCCGACGTCCGGCCGCAGTAGCATGCGCCTTGTTTCTTCTTCCAGACCCGAAGCGAATATCTCCTTAGTCCGCCGGTTAATCCGTGCGTACAGCCCGCCGCGGTCCGGGTTGAGCCCGATCTTGAAGCTGCGATAACCGCGCAAAGGCTCCCGACCGCGTGCCTGCATCGCAGAGATCGCCTCCTGGGCAAGCACGCAGACTTCAACCGCCCGTATTACCTTTTGCAGGTCCCGCGGATCAATACGTCCGGCTGAATCCGGGTCAAGCCGTTTCAGCAAGCGGTGTACAAACTCCCGTCCCCGCCGGGCTGCCATATTACGCAACTTATCACGCAATTCCTCCGAGCGCGGCGGACCTTCGAACAATCCCAGCAACAACGCGCGCAAGTAAAGCCCTGTTCCACCCGCCAGAACAGGCAGATTTCCTCGCTCCCGGATTCCATCAAGCACGCTCAGGGCTTCCCGGCGAAAGTCGCCTGCCGTAAAAGCCTCGGCGGGATCGAGGCAGTCAATCAGGTGATGCGGAATGCCCCTGCGCTCATCCTGCAACAACTTTCCGGTGCCAATGTCAAATCCGCGGTAGAGCTGGACGGAATCATAATTAACGACCTCGCCGCCCAGCCGCTCGGCCAGGTAAAGAGCCAGTTCTGACTTGCCGGCGGCCGTCGGGCCGGCGATTGCGATCAGTGGATAATCTCCGCCTAACCCATCGACCATACGTGATGCAGATAACCGCTGAGTAAGATACAAAGAATCAGGGCAAGCAGCAGAAAAGCTCCGAGAAGTTGCAGCCTTGATGGGCGCTCCATTGCAAGATAATCGAAGTCCAGAACTCAGATGTCGCAGAAAATCAAAGGGCAACTCCGTCCAGGCTCGCCTTTCAACCCCTCCGGATTCCCTCACAGTTAAATTTTATCCGACCAACCAGGAGCGTTCAATGCGGATTTTCGATTTGATATTTCCTGGTCGTGATCGATAGAAAAGAAATGAGCCAACCGTGTTCACTCGCCCGGATTCAGGTTGTAAAAATAGATAAATTCCAGCACCAGATGCTTGCCGGTAAACTGCCGAGGCAAAGGCGGGAAAGGGTTCGAAGCTCGAATGGAGGCAAGGGCGGCCTGGTCCAGCGCCGGAGACCCGGACGAAGCCAGCAGGCGAAGCTGGGGCACAGAGCCATCCTTGACAATCTCAAAAACAAGCGCTACCCGGCCTTTTTCTCCCAGCCGCGCCGACTCAGGAATGACCGCGTACCAATTGCGACGGACAATATAAACAACTCGCGCCAGGTAAGGCCCGAAATTCACGCCCCGCGTATCCGAGAGGATAATAGGCCCGGAAGTTGAAAAATTCGGGGTGAGATTCTGGAACTGATTCATGGAATCTCCCGAGCCAGCATCGCCCAAGCCGTTCGGGTTCTGGATCGCTGCCTGGAGGGACTGCTGGATTGCCTGGCCGGCGGTGGAATCCGGCATTCGGATGCGCGGAGTCGAATTCGGGTTGGGGGGAGCAACGTTACTCAGATGCAGCTGAGCCTCCTCCTGAGGCTGCTTCTTGGGCGGCGGAGGCGATGGCGGGGCGGGTTTAGCCGCTTGAGCCATCTCCTTGGGACCCGGTTTCGGAGCGGGCGGCGTGGGAGGTTTGGGAGGAGTGCGATGTCCTCCGGCAATTTCCGGCAAGCGTGTGTTCCCACGGATGTACGGCATTTTCAGCCCGTTCTTGTCGACCTTCGGGGATTTTCCCTGCGCGATCCGGTTCTTGTCAGAAAGGATATTGGTTCTTGGGGGCTTTTTCCGCGAGCGCAAAAGGTCTCGCGGGAGATAGAGCATCGTTTCGTGCTGCCTGGGCCTGGCCTCGACCTCGACAGGGCTCACCCTTTCCAACTCGGTGAAAAGATTAGGTGTAAAGATGAGAAAAAGGACAAACAGGACTTGCAGAAAAACGGCGACCAGGAAATAGGTTCGGCGGCGCCAGCGGGCTACTTCCGTCTCAAGGTCGACCAGGAGCCGTAACTCAGGTTGAATGCTCATAACCGGTATTTCGTTGGACCGTGGGGGTCCGGCAACCGCCGGGCCGGAATTACAATTCGCCGCTGTGACCCGCCGGCCGTGTCAAAGGCACGTGCACACGGCTTGCATGTTCTTCGATGCAAAACATGACCCTCTCGGCTAATGCCAGTGCTGAACGGCCCTCCCGGCCACCAACCAGAGGAGGCCGTCTCGACCGGACACATTCGACAAATGACTCCAGTTCGGCCTCCAGCGGATCTGCGTTCTGAGCCTCCAGTTTGCGAAAAGCGATCCCGGGTTGCGCTCCTTCATGGTCGACGTTGAGCAGAAGAGCATCCCGTCTTGAAAAATCGATGGAAATGTATTCGTGGGGTTGAAAGTAGCGGAATTTCCTGACTTTTTCGGTACTGACCCGGCTCGCCGTAAGGTTTGCAACCGCCCCGTTTTCAAACTCGACCCGGGCGTTGGCAATGTCCACACGATTGGTCAGCACGGGCAAGCCCACGGCTCGGACTTCGCCAACTTTTGCGCCTTCCATCCAGAGTACGAGATCGAGATCATGGATCATGAGATCGAATACCACGTCCACATCCAGGCTTCGTGGACTGAAGACTCCCAACCGATGGATCTCGAAAAATAGGGGCTGGCGCGTGACGGCTTTGGCGGCTACAACTCCGGGATTGAAACGCTCAAGATGACCTACCTGAAGAATGCGCCCTGTGCGATCTGCTAATTCGATCAGCGCATCGGCTTCTTCTACTGTACGCGTAATCGGCTTCTCAAGCAAAACATCAATTTGGGCGTCCAGGGCCAGGCGCGCCACGGCCGCATGGTCGGTTGTGGGAATCACGATGCTGACCGCCTGCACGGCGCCCAGAGCTTCTTCCAGACTGCCGAAAGCCTTTACCCCAAGCTCAGCGGCCAGGGCTTGCGCGCGGCCCTCGCGCTGGTCATAACCGCCAGCCAGGTCCGCGCCGTTGACGCGTTTGAACGCGTGCGCATGCCGCTTCCCGTGCTCTCCCACTCCGATAACGGCGACACGCACTTTTTCAGACTCTGAAATAGGCTCCTCGGTTCGCTGCCGGCTTGAACCTTGCCCACAGCCTCGAATAAAATCAGTCCTGCATTCCAATCACGGCGATCCCGGCCTGGTTCGCCTCTTCAATCAACCGCTCTCGCTCAAACAGCAGGGTCTTGCCGGCATCGACGGCCAGCACCCGGGCATTCGACCGCTTCATCACCCGGATGGTCTTGACACCAACCACCGGAACATCAAACCGCATGTCCTGCTGCGGCTTGCTTACTTTGACGACGACCAGGCGCCTGCCGTTACTTAAAGTCGCAGCCCGTTCGATCGCCGCGTCAGTCCCTTCCATCGCTTCAATGGCCACGCAGGCGCGGTCGGCCACGACAATTGTCTGCCCGATATCGAGACCGGCAATCCTCTTGGCGATTTCCCGTCCGTAAGTGATGTCGGCGCGTTCGCTCGGGTCCAGCGCGCGCTCGGTCATCTCACCGCTATCAGCCAGCAAAGGCTTCAGAAACAGCGTCGAATCCACCACGTGGATGCCCCGGGCCTCGAGCATGCCGACAAAAGCGCCGATCAGCGCGTCCGTGTTCTTGCGGTCCATTCCCTTTAAGGTCTGCTCAACCACGCCGTCAGGCTTGATCGAACTGAAAAGCTGCACGTGCTTCACCTGCCCTGCCAGCACCACTTTGTTGACACCGCGCGCGCTGAGCAGTTCAAGCAGCCGGGCGACTTCTCCCAGGCTCAGCCATTCAATCTGCCGGGTATGTCCAGCAAGTTCCGGAAAAGCTTCCTCCTTGATGGCCACCACCAGCGGGTCGATTCCGCGGTCGTGCGCCGCGTCGAGCACCAGAAAGGGGAAACGCCCATTGCCCGCAATGATGGCAAAGCGGTCGCGGGCCGCTGAGGTTGACGATGCTTCGTGGGCAGCCTCGCCCGCAGCAAGCGTCGCGGTTTTTACAGTTTCGTCTTTCACTTCACAACACCGCGTGCGGAGGTTTTCACAAAATCCACCAGCGCTCGGACGTGAGGAGATTCAATCCCCTCGCTTTCCAGCTTCTCAAGGGCCTGCGTCGTGTTCAATTTCGACCGGCAGAGAACGCGGAAGGCGGCCTGCAGTCCATCGATGTCTTCCCTGGGCAGACCCGCGCGCTCAAGCCCCAGCCGATTGGCCCCGTAGACGCCCATGGGCCGCTCGGCCGACGTCTTGGAATAAGGAAGAATGTCCTTGTTCACAACCGTGTAGCTGCCCAGAAAGCTGTAGGCGCCGATCCGGCAAAACTGATGAATGCCGCAGAAAGCCCCGACAATCGCGTAATCTCCAATCTCGACGTGCCCGGCCAGCGAGGCCCCGTTCGCCATGATGATGTGATCGCCAAGCTGGCAGTCGTGCGCCACATGGACGTAAGCCATCAGCAGATTGTGGCTTCCAATGCGCGTTGCCCCGCTGTCAGCCGATGCGGCGCGGTGGATGGTTACAAATTCCCTGAAAATGTTGCCGTCGCCGATTTCAAGATGCGTCCGCTCGCCGTTGTACTTCACGTCCTGCGGGTCCTGGCCGATCGCGGCATAAGGGAAAATTCTGTTTTCCTTCCCGAACTTTGCCGGCCCTTTCAGGACGACGTGCGACATAACCTCGCAATCGTCGCCCAGTTCCACGTCTTCCTCGATCACCGTGTAAGGGCCGACCGTGACGCTGCAGGCAAGTTGAGCTTTGGGGTGTATGACCGCTGTGGGGTGGACTTTCATGAACCGGGTCTCTCCGCGATCGCGAACAGGACGATTGCCTCCGCCACCAGTTTGCCGTCTACCGTGGCCTTTCCCTGCATTTTGCCGAAGTTGTTGCGCCGGTTCAGGAGTTGCATCTCCACGTGGAGCTGATCACCCGGCAAGACGGGACGGCGGAATTTGGCGCTCTCGATGCCGGTGAAATAGATCAGCTTCTTTTCCTTGTCCGGCAGATCACGATAAATCAGGACTCCCGCCACCTGCGCCATCGATTCAATAATCAGCACGCCGGGCATCACCGGGGCTCCGGGAAAGTGGCCCTGGAAAAACTGTTCGTTGATGGTGACGTTCTTCAATCCTACAATTCGTTTGTCCCCTTCGAGCTCGAGGATTCTGTCCACCAGGAGAAACGGGTAGCGGTGAGGCAGAAACTTCATGATCTCCGTAATGCTATAAACCGGCTTGGCTGTTTCCTGGGAACGATTTTCAGTTTCTGAAGTCATAATTGGATTGTCCACAATGCACCATCCCAAAGATATCCTGATTGGCTTGCGCGCGGGATTGTCGATCATCCGCAAGCAAACAAGCAGGAACCGGCAAGTGCCGTAGAAGCATTATAGTCGAAAGGTTGAAGCCTTCCAAATCTGCTTTGCCCCGGCCCATTCCCGTCCCGAGCGACGGAGTCTCTCAACAAAATCCTGGCATGAACAAGTGAAATCAACCCCGGAACCGTTGGGATACGCCTGGTCAGCCAGTTATGTTAAACTGAATGGTTATTTCAACCGAGGGAGGCATTCCAGTGGCCGCACGCATTCTCAATGGCGCTAAGATTCGTGATGAAATCAAGCAGGAGCTAGGGGAGCAGATCCGCGATTTGAAGGCCGAGGGCACTACGCCTGGCCTGGCGGCGGTTCTGGTCGGCGAAAACCCCGCCTCGCAGATTTACGTCCGCAGCAAGGTGAAGACCTGCGAGTCGTTGGGGCTTTACAGCGAAAAGATTGAGTGGCCGGCGGACACTACCACTGAGCGCCTGCTGCAGCTCGTGAACGATCTTAACGCGCGCGACGACATTGACGGCATTCTCATCCAGCTTCCCTTGCCGCCGCAGGTTGACTCCAAGCTTGTGCTGGAAGCGGTCGATCCCGCCAAAGACGTGGACGGCTTCCACCCGGTCAGCATCGGCAACCTCGTCCGAAATCGTCCCGGGCTGGTCCCCTGCACGCCGGCTGGAATTATCGAAATCCTCAACCGCAGCGAGATCCCCATGAAAGGCGCGCGCGCCGTGGTCATTGGGCGCAGTGACATTGTGGGCAAGCCCGTCGCCATGCTGCTGCTTCACAATCATGCCACGGTCACCATTTGCCACTCGCGGACGCAGGACCTGCCCGCGGTGGCGCGCGAGGGCGACATCCTGGTAGCTGCTATGGGGCGACCGGTATTTGTCACCGGTGAATTCATCAAGTCTGGAGCCACGGTCATCGACGTGGGACAGAACGTCCTTAGGACGGAAGAAGAAGTTCGCCACGCCTTCCACGACCCCACGAAGGCGCTGGAAAAACTCAAGGCGAAAGGCTCGGTGTTGGTCGGTGATGTGCAACCGGAAGATGCTATGGAGAAGGCGGGTGCGTATACGCCGGTGCCCGGAGGCGTCGGCCCGCTGACCATCGCCATGCTGATGTCCAACACCGTCCGGGCCGCCAAGCTTCGGCGGGGAAAGCACGCCGCCGCGAAGGCCTAGCCGTGCTGTATCGTCCGGTTTTCAGCGTTCCATTCACCTCAAACTCATGAGCGTTTCCGCGCACTATTTTGGATTGACTGGCGGCATCGCATCCGGCAAGAGCACCGTTGCCGCCATGTTCCGGGAACTCGGAGCGCGGATCATCGACGCCGACAAGGTCGGCCACGAGCTACTGCTCCCGTCCTCTCCTGCTTATCACGAACTGGTAGCTGCTTTTGGGATTGAAATTCTCGGCCCTGAAGGTGAGATCGACCGGCAGCGGCTGGGCCCCCTGGTTTTCGGTGACCCTGCCAGGCTGCAGCAACTGGACCGCATCACCCATCCGCGCATCATTGACCGCATCGAACAACTCGCTTTGGAGTTCAACGCTAGGGATCCCCGGACGGTCGTCATCGTGGATGCCGCTCTGATCTATGAGACCGGCATTGGCGGCCGGTTTGCCAAAACGATCGTCGCCTGGTGCCGGCCTGAACAGCAGATCGAGCGGCTCGTGGCCAAGACCGGTGTCACCCGCGCAGAAGCCGAGCGGCGCGTGGCCAGCCAGATGCCCGTGGAAGAAAAGCGCCGCCGGGCTGATTTTGTGATCGACTGCACCGGCGACCTGGAAGAAACCCGCCGCCAGGTGGAACTTCTTTATCCCAAACTCCAGCAACTCACCCGCAGCCGCTGAGGAAGTCACCGGACAGCTCCATTAGTCGCGCCTTGTTTTTCGGGGAATTGAGTTTTCCGCCTCTCATTCAAATCTCCAACTGATTTTCTTCTCCAATCGTGATAAAAATACGTCGCTGTCCATCGCACCTGTATCCAAAGGAGTGTTCAACGATGAAGAGGAACTCGATTGTCCTTCTTGCGCTTTTTATCGCTCTTGCGACTGCCGTGCTGGTCGGTCTCCAGGTTCGCGCCAACGGCCAGCAGCAAAAGGAACCCATCGGTTATGAAGACACGCCCATGCTGCCGGGAGGCAAGTGGCACGTTCATGACGGCCGCCGCCCGCAGCCGCCCATCGTTACGCCCGGAACCTTCAGCGCCCAGGCGACTCCCGGCCGGCCGCCCTCCGACGCCATCGTTCTGTTCGACGGCAAAGACCTTTCAAAGTGGCAATCCGCCAAAGGCGGCCCTGCCGAATGGAAAGTTGAAGACGGCTACTTCCAGGTGGCTCCCGGCACAGGCGACATCGAAACCCGGCAGAAATTCGGCTCCATCCAGCTTCACGTGGAGTGGAGTGAGCCGACGCCTCCCCACGG
>JARRJI010000071.1:0-11867 GCA_037379595.1 Acidobacteriota bacterium
CAGGCGAACTCCGACTACGAAGTCGTCGGCCTGATTGGCATGCGGGTAGCCAGGAAATGGACACTCTTGGCGGGCTACCGTTACATGTCCGTCAACTATCGTCCTTCGTCCACCTTTGTGTTCGACAATACCCTGTCTGGAATTGTTATCGGAGCAACGTGGAACATCAAGTAAGGGAGGTCCGTCTCCTCGCGAGCTTTGGGTCGTGAAAGAGAGTGCCCATGCTGACCTGATCCTGGTGAATGGCAATTCGCTGGAGAACCTCGATCCGGTCCTCGGCCCTGCGGGGCTGCTGGATCGGGCACGCTGGAAGCACAGTTCGGATGCCTGCAGGGTTGATGTACAGGAATCGGTTTGATAGCTGAGCTACCCAAACGCCGTAACTGGGGAAAGTCCTATGCACCGCGAACGGAGGAGAACATGACCGACTACGCCAAACTGGAATCAGAAGTGGATGCCATAGAAGAAACCATCTGGGACGGCGTACCTTGGACTGGCCGGAATTGCGGCTGGCGCAGATGCTCGCCTTGCAGTGTCTGCGGTCTCGTGAAGCGAGGAACCAAGAAAGGAGGGCTAAAAACAATGAAGCTGCTTAATGAATCTGGCGGAGGCAAGCTCTACGAATCGAACGGGTTCATCGTGCCTGTCCTGACTGGGATGTCGACTGAGATGGGGACACAGTATGGTGTCCTGATGGCCGAGCGCATGCAGGAGACCTGGGATGTGCTCGTGGAGCCAGGCCTCAAGGCAGGCCAAATCACGGACAAGGTCATGCGTCGCTGCACCGATCGGGCATATACGACATGCTCAACGAGAATGCGCCAGTTCTACGATGGCGTTGCCAAGGGATCCGGCTGGCCGCTCGACAAGGTCGGCATGCTCGACCAGCTCATGGAACTCGGAATTTACCAGTCGAAGATCCATTCGTTCGCGGGATGTACCTCGATTCTATCCTGGGGCAGCCACTCCGCCGATGGGAACAGGTACGCCGGCCGCAACCTGGACTGGGGCCCGGGCTTCAACAAGTTCCCGCAGATCTTAACGGTCCTCCGCCCGACCGATGGCTCCTATAAATATGCGACAACCGGATGGCCAGGAATGTACTCTGCGTTCACTGCACTTAACGAGCACGGTGTGTTTCTGGACGTTCATGACGGGACAAGCATAAGCGGTTCCGTCGTCTATGAGGAGCGGCCTTCGATTCTCAACGTCCTGTGGACCAGCATGGGCGCTACGGCAAGCTGGGTGTAGGCGTCACGGCTCCCCTGGTTTTCCATGAGCTTCATGCCGGCGCGGCCATGCTTCATTGCTGATTTTGGCTGTCGGGGAACAGCTTTTTTGCGTACCTGGTTATAACCGCCGGAACACTCACATCACCGGGACCATCAGGGGGTGGTGGCAGGTGTGCTACCTCCGACGTCATAATCCCGCGAAGCTCTCTCGCGTTATCAACAAACACAAGAGCCCAGGTCGCCGTGCGATCAGGGGTGTTTCCCGACTCGTCGTGGACGCTGACCGTCATTGTGCCGGTGCAGTCAGAATTCAATATATAGGTCCCAGTGGCCGTCTCCTGGCTGGCCGTGTCGCTCGTGGTACTGGTCACTGTCTCCGAGAAATTGCCATGCGCGTCAAAGGTGGCTTTCCCGACGGCCGCGATGAGTGTCGCCTTACCCGGAGGGGGATAGAAGGTTCCTGTGAAGGTGTCTCCCCACTCTCCTGCCACGCCGGCGTATGTACACGCGGGATTGTTTTGCGCCGACGTTACCGCCGCTAAGCCCAGCAAGAGGGGAACGAGAAGGACGATTGTCCGTACGATGTTGCGTTTTTTCAGGTCTTTCATAAGCTTTGCCTCCTTTCAAATTGACCGCTGCGCGGCCCGGTTGTTCTTGCCCCGAATCCTGTTTCCTGGCGGCTTGGATTAATGAACTGCCTTCAACCTGTGCGACCTGGCCAAAGCGTCTCCCACTGTATCGAACAGAGTCCATGCGAATAAAACGAAACTGGCAATGCGCACGTAACGCTCGGACACTTGCGAAACTGTTTGTTTCATTTTGCCCTCCCAACACCGGTCGCATGGAGCACTCTTGCCTGGCGCTTCGCTGGTTCGCCCCGCACGCCAGCGATCGCCCCGGCTGGATGCACAGGTCTGGGTCCCGGCCTCTGGGGACCGATCCGGCCCCACTGCGGGCTCTTGCGTCTGCATGGCGCTTAACACCCGTTTGGCACTTGGACCCGTTCGGCAAGTTTTCTGCCGCGGAGCCACTTTGGACCGGTGCCCTGTTTCGGTCAATATGCGCGGCGTGAGTTTTGCGGGAGTTCCGCGGGTGCGTGTAATTCGCTGACCCGAAATGGCTTCAGGGGGCACGTGAGCACGCCACGCGGTTCGCGGCGTTAGTAGCCTTGTGGGTGGATGGAATCGTGTTTATAATCGATGCCAAAGGCATATTTCTCACGAAGTGGCAAAATGGCTGAAGAAGTCGCTACAGCACGGCTTCTGCGGTTCGGAGTCTTTGAATTAGATCTCCAGACTGGCGAACTTCGCAAGTCCGGGAAACGGGTCCGGCTGGCTCCCCAACCCTTCCGCCTGCTCGTCCTCCTTGCCAGCAAACCCGGCCAACTTGTTACGCGGGAAGAGATTGAGCAGGCGATCTGGGGCGACAACACGGTTGTGGACTACGAGCAGGGCCTGAGATTCCTGGTTAAGAAGACCCGCGCCGCACTTGGCGATCAATCCGAGTCCCCGCGCTACATTGAAACATTGCCCCGCCGCGGTTATCGTTTCATCGCGCCGGTAGAAACAGTAGCACCGGGTACAGAGTGTGAGGAAGGTCCGGCAATGGCCACCCCACGCTGGGGGAATCGTTTATGGCTGATCGGTGTAGGGCTGGTGGCAATTGTCGCCATGGTGTTTGCTCTCAACCTTGGAGGTTTGCGCGACCGAATTTCTGGGAAATTTCCGTCCCATGTCAAGTCGATCGCCGTGTTGCCGCTTGAGAATCTTTCCCATGACCCGGAGCAGGAATATTTTGCCGACGGCATGGCGGAAGCGCTGATCATGGAACTCTCCAAGATCAGCCAGCTACAAGTGATCGGCCTGAGGTCCGTGATGGTCTACAAAGGATCGAAAAAGCCACTTCGTCAAATTGCCCGCGAGTTGAATGTCGACGCCGTGATGGAAGGCTCCGTGCTGCGCTCAGGCGACCGGGTGCGCATCGACGAGCGTCTGGTTGACGGATCAACGGAGCGCATCCTGTGGGAGGATACCATCTCACGCGACCTGGGGGACGTACTCGGCTTAACCAGCGATGTGTCGCGCGACGTCGCCCGCGAGATTCGAATCAAGGTGACGCCGGAAGAGCAGCAGCGCATGGCCAGCGCGCCCCCGGTCAATCCGGAAGCCTATCCTCTCTACCTTCAGGGCCGTTATTATTTCAGGAAGAGAACCCTCCCTGCGTTCGATAAGAGCATTCAGCGCTTTCAGCGGGCGCTCGAGATGGACCCCCAATATGCTGCGGCGTATTCGGGGCTTTCCGAAAGCTACGGCATCCTCCCCTTTTACGGTGGGGCATTACCCAGAGTCGTGTTTCCCAAAGCCAAGGCGGCCGCGCTCAAGGCACTAGAGATTGACAGCACCCTTGCCGAGGCGCACGCCGCTCTGGGAAATGTCCTGTTCTACTATGACTGGGACTGGCCGGGCGCAGAGAGGGAACTCAAACGTGCAATTGCGCTGAAACCGAGCTATGTCGCGGCTCACCACTGGTACGCCGAATACCTGAGTGCGATGGGGCGTCACGAACAAGCCTTTGCCGAGATCAGGCGCGCTCAGGAGCTCGATCCGGCCTCGCCTCTCATGCGCGCCATTGGAGGCGAGGTCTACACTTTGGCGCACCGTCCTGGCGAGGCCATAGAACAATGCCGGAAAGGGCTGGAGCTCGATTCGAACTTTGGCCTCGCCCACAGATGGCTTGGCATGGCCTATATGGAAAAAGGGATGTATCGGGAAGCCATGGCGGAACTTGAGGAGGCGGATCGACTGATCGGGCGCGACAACGCGCTGGGCCTTGCACGCGTTTACGCCATGGCTGGGAGGAGAGGCGAAGCGGTGAAGATGCTTGATCGATTCGACGGGCAATATAAACAAGGAGAGGTTTCTCCAGTGGGCCTTGCTGCCGCCTATGCTGCTTTGGGCGAGAAACAGAGAGCGCTAGACTGGCTGCAGAAGGCCCATGCGCAACGTGACCCCTTTATGGTGTTCACAAGAGTTTACTGGGCGTTTGATTCCCTGCGCTCCGATCCGCGCTTCCAGGAGCTCGTGAGCCGCATGAACTTCCCGAAATAACGCTGGAAGCTCCGATTTCCTGAGCTTTCCCAATAGATCCTGAGTAACGGCCTACTCGTAGAAGTGCCTTCCGCCGAGCAGTATCCCATGAGAAGAATGTAACGTCCCTCGGGGCTCGCGAGTCCGGAGCGAATAGTTAGTCTAATCGGACACCTTGTGGACACAAGAGCCCACCAGGCCTATGGGGGGCCTAAAACAGTATAGTACCGACAAGTGATTGATAACCTGAGTGCTTACTCGATTGAAAGTTTGGAGCCGGCGAAGGGAATCGAACCCCCGACCTACGGTTTACGAAACCGTTGCTCTACCGACTGAGCTACGCCGGCCTGAAAGTGAAGAGGCCCCTGCTGATGTTGCCATCTTGATGATCTGCCGTCACTGTGTCCGTCAAAAAATCTCATCCCGTCGGAGAAGCTGACTGTCTGCTGTTGGATAAGTTTTTAACGGGTCGGGCAAATTCCTATCGTAAAACCCAATGACAGCCGAGAAGGCCTGCCCTGAAGCGGGAAAGGTCATGACAACCAATTATCCTCTAGCTTCCACGTTATCGTACCTGACTTGCGGCCAAATCTTCAAGTGCGGTGTTCGAGTCTTGCCACGGAAATCCTGAAAGTTTGGGCTCTCTTAGCGCGCAAGGAAAAATCAAATCCGTTTTTTTCAAGAGATAAGGCGATTTTTCGCCGTCTCTGGCAAAAGGATTAAATCTTGCCGGCATTTGCTCGAATCCGGCTCTGCTCCGCCTTTGTGCCAGGCTTTCAGGCTGGGATTGGACGTTTATAGACTGATCAGCCGGCCTACGCTTCACGTCCGACGCAAGGCACGCAATTTCGAGACGTCAAATCGGCGGTTGGATTCTTGATAGAAAACCGGAGCTGAATACGAGAATGCTCACCCGACAGGACGGCAAAATTGCCAAACCTGCGGGTGAGCACGTTTAAGAGAGGAGAATAGAACGGCGGACGCGCTCCGCCATCTAAACCCGGATGGAGTGTAATGAAAAGCGGGCGGCCGTGTCAAGGAAATTTTAGGGAAAAATTTGCAAAATAAATCCTTTATGTTCTATCACTTATAGACAATAAACTTTCGCCGAAAACTCTGAAAATTTCTTGCCCAGAGCCCCTAAAAACCGCTTCTCAGAGCTTAAGTCCTGTGACTGGTTAGGGTTACTGTTATTTCAGGTTGAGCCGGATAATTGAGTCCTCGTAAGCTCGGGCCCAGTCCGAGTTCGGGAACAGTTTTGCTGCAACTCGGCGGGAAAAGACCAGGATCACTCCGGCCAGGACGGCCATGAGAGCCAGAAGAATGACAAGCAGAATATTGCCGAGGATCAGGTGAAAAACTTGGACGGTTATGGGCTTCCCTGGAGGCGGCTGGTCCCAACTGAACTGCTCTTTGATGGTCAACCCGCTCATTAATCGGCTCGCAATTTCTTTCGAACCGGCATTTTGTACAAGCAGAATGTAAGTGGCTTTTCTTTTCCCGTAGACTGCGCCGGGTCCACTTTTCTGGTTGACGCCGAGGGCCTGCACCATCGCGCTGTAGTGGATGCGCGAGATCTGGGTGGTCGGGTAGCTGATGAGGACGAGGGTTGCCTGCTGGCCATGCCGCCGGTAAGTCGCCGCCTGCAGTTCAGCCCCTTGCTGGAATCCCACCAGGTTCGCTGGAATCGAAGGAATCGCCCGCTGTTCCGCCACCGGACCCAGAACGTACTTCTCTGAGAGCGGAATCATGCCCTGCGGCGGCAGCGATGGCGGCAAAAGTTGCATATCATCTGCCGAAGGAGCCGCTCCGGCAATGGCGATCAGCGCCGCACGGAACTCTGCGCCGGACATTTTCGATTTCTCTGGCCGGCGAACGCGAACAAAAAACAGGCCGCGCGCCATGTAGGCCTGATCCGGACCGGCGACGGTGAGCTTCATCCCATGCACAGGCGCCATTGATTTATCCTGGTAGAAAGTCAGCAGCCCATACGCCGAGGAGGGGTCGGGCGTCTTTTCGACAACCGTCTGGAGGGTTCGTTTATCCCGGCGGTAAGTGCGGATTTCCACCTTCTTGACGCCATACTCGACGTCGACGGCCGGCTCAACTCCCCAGCTCCGCACGTCGTTCAGGCTGACGGCCCGGCTGCTTTCAACCTCCCACTTTGGCGTCTGGGCCAGGTTGAGAAATGTCGTCTTCTGAGCGCCTGCCAGAGTGGCGCCTGGAATGAAAAGGGCCCAAAACAATATGTTCAAGAGGGTGGTCGACCTCATCAATCTCAGCATAACAGAAATTCAGACCATGGGTGCGAGAGCCTTGCGATCAGGGCCCTTCATCCTTACGCAAGCCGGGCAGCTCGCGCTTACCCCGCGGATCGGCCCCGGATTTTTCGGATGGGCGGGCAGCGAATCGAAGAGGGCGGAGGGTCGATTGTTTGCCGAGGTCCGGCGCCGTGGCGCTAACGATTGCGTTGCGCCACCCGAACGCTTCCCAGGTTTTCGATGTAGTCCTGAACGCCTCGGAAAATGCCTTTGGCGATCTGCTCGCGATAGGCGGGCTCTCTCATCAGATGTTCCGTGTGGGGATTGGTAATGAAGCCCGTCTCAACCAGAACGGACGGCATGTTGGCGCCGATCAGGACGACGAACGGAGCTTTGTGAACCCTGCGGTTCCGGATGCCGTGCGAGATTCTGTAACATCGCCTGTACAACACGGTCTGGATGTCGCGAGCGAGCTGTTGCGATTCCTCGATCTTGTTGTTGAGAGCGATCTTCTTGATGATGGTTTGTAGCTGATGGACCGACTCCTGCGACGTCGCGTTCTCACGCGCCGCCACCTTCAGTGCGTCGGGGTCGGTCGTGAAATTGAGGAAGTAGGTTGCGATTCCGCGGGCGCGATGATCGGTGCTCGCGTTGGCATGGATTGAGACGAAGAGGTCGGCGTGGTCGGCGTTCGCAATGGCCGTGCGCTCCTCGAGCGGGATGAACTTGTCTGTGCTGCGCGTCATGAAGACCTTGTAATCGGTGCGCTCCTCCAGCAGTTTCCGCAGGCGCAATCCAATGTCCAGCGCAACGTCCTTTTCTCTCAGGCCATGCGGGCCGATCGCTCCAGTATCGAAACCGCCGTGGCCCGGGTCGATCACAATGCGGGCGACCTTCAGCCCCAGCGCCCGCGTCAGCGTTTCAGAACCGTCGGACGTGGGGGATGCCGGTGTGACAGCGATTGGGATCGCATCCATCTTCGGCTGAATGGAGGCGACTTCGGTTTTCGTGTGCTTACTGTTCCGAACCCGTTTGGCAGCTTTGGTCTTTGACCTTGTGCTCGAGGCGGCCGCTCTCTTTGCCGCCGGAGGCTTTCGGTCAACGGACCCGGCTTCGGTCCTCCGACGCTCATTCCGCCGGACCCGCTTGCCGGCCTCGATTTCCGCACTTACTTTGGATGCCGCCGGGTGATTCTCAACCGGCGCCTTCGCGTGGGCCGGTGGCTGCGGCCTGGCAGTGGGATCAGGGGCGGCCGGCAAAATGCTCGCTTCCTGATAGGATGCCTCCCGGACCACTCCGGCCGACTTGCCGTGAACGTCGATAATCAGCCGGAAAGGATTGGGAAGCGGAAAGGCCGAATAGTCCTGGATATTCTTGACGTCCAGAACCACGCGCGTAACGTTCGGTTTGAACTGGCCGATTCGGATGTCATGGAGAAAATCGCCGTCGATGGGAATGACTTTCCCCAGCAGCGAATGGCCCAGATGGGTGTTCGGCAGATCAAAGACAATGCGGTCCGGATGGTTCAGGCGAAGGGTGTTGAATTTGAATGGACCCCGCGCGCCGATCACCACCCGGGTGTAGTCCGGTCCAGTCCAGTCATGAACTTCCGTGACTTCAACCGAACCCCCTGCGGATTCCTTATTCGACGCCGCCTCGTCGCCGCTGGGACTCGACGGCTTTTCCTGTTGCTTCCGCAGGTCCGCGATTTCCTTCAGACTTTTCCGTGCCACTTCGGCCTGCGGCGCGGAAGGATGTTTTTTCAGGAGCGCCCGAAAAACCTCAGCCGCCCGGTCCGGATCGTGAAGTCCATCGAGATAGACTTTTCCGATGCTCAGCGCGGAGTCGCGGGCCATGCTGGAGCGGGGGTACTGGGAAATCACGTACTTGTAAGCCTTGACGGCGTCGCGGTAGTAACGGGCGCTCGAAAACACGCGGCCCATTTCCGCGTAAAGATCGCCCATGGCTTCGCCCGCCACGGGCGCCTTAAGACAGGCGAAATCGTAGAGGTACACGTCGCGGAACTCGCGGATGACCCGCTTGTACTGCGCCACGCTGCGTGAGCGGACAGGTCGGGCCTCAAGCCGCTTCTGCATTTCCACGGCGCGCGCGTAGGCGGCCTTCGCGCGCCCGGGATGGCGCACGGAGCCAAAGCAGGGCGCGCCGGCCATGGCCAGAGAAACGCCCACCAGGACGGCGAGTTGGAATCGAATCCGTTTTGAAACTGCAATCCGCCGGTCTGTTGCTTGAGTTTCCGTTTTTTCCCCCTCTGATTGCTAAGTTCCCGATGTTCGCCCGCCGCGGGGCCCGCATGCCGGACCTCCTATTCGGCGTTGGTAAAGTGGATGACCCCGCCGGAATCCACGTAGCTCACAATGGGTTCCAGGCGGCCCCGCGCCGGCGTGGCCGGCACGCTGGAGCCGGTGTCCTTCGAATGATAGAAATGCGTTACTTCCCGCACGTAATGCTCGGTTTCAGGGATGGCCGGAATGCCGCCGGACCGGATCACCCTTTCCTCGCCGGCGTTGTAAGCGGCCAGCGAGAGCGGCAGGTTGCCGCCAAAAAGGTTCAAAAGATATCTCAGGTAGATCACGCCGCCCAGAATGTTTTCCCTGGGGTCGAAAGGATTCCGCACGCCCAACCTGTGGGCGGTGGACGGAATCAACTGCATCAGGCCCATGGCGCCTTTGGAAGAGATCGCCCAGGGATCGTAACCGGATTCGACCCGGATCATGGCGTGGACCAGCTTGGGGTCCACCTGGTAGCGGTTCGAAACCCGTTTCACAATCGAGTCAATCTTTGATTGGATGGAGAACTGGTTCGCCTCGATAGAGCCAGGCTGCGCGGGCGCCGGGCTGGCGTTCGTATAAACGGTGCGGCCGGACACAGCGGCGACTGCGGCGGCTTGGCCGGCATGAAGATAAGACGGACTGAGAAGGATTGCTGTGGTGAGAAGACCACAGGCAGCAAGGACGGCCGGCAGTTTGGACTGTTTCCCGATGCGCATAGAGATCCAGCCTCCACACACCCGTGGAGGTGCGGAACTCATCCCCTCCCGCTGCTTGGCTCCAATCAGAAGGAGCCACTCGCTGGCTTTCGTCTTGCGGGAACGGCCTGGCACCACCACCTGCCGCCTGCGGTCCTGGCAAGTGGAACCGTCCAAATCAACTGAATTATAACGTTCTTTTCCAAATGTCAACAAGGAAAAAGCCATAAAGTTCAGATTTCAAAGTTCTGAGTTATGAGTCTTAGGTTCTGGGTGCAGCGTCGCGGGTTGTAAATTGTGAGTTATGAATTATGAATTCTGAAGCCATAACTCCAAGCTCTGAACTCACAACCTATAACTCAGAACTCATCACACATGACCGGACAAAACCGAAACCGGTCCTAATTGTACACGCAAAAATACGCCCGCTGTCCCGTGTCCAGGCCCAGCTTCAATCGGGGCAGCCGCAGTCGCGCGTAAGCGGCCTGATCGCTGGCGGGCGCAAGCCTGACAACCTGTTCATAGGCGCTGATGGCGTTCTGGCGAGCCGCTTCGGCGCCTGCCTGGTACTTGGACGGATTGGCGTAATCATTATTTACAGCCAGGCTCAATGACCACCATGTTTCATAAGCTCTGGCAAGGTCAAAAAGAGTTTGGACCCGCATACGGCGTGGCGGATTCCCTGCCAGGAACTTTTCGCTGTGCTCGATCACCGAGTGGAACATGTCGGTGCCCGCTGAGCAGGTCCCGCTTGTGTCCCACCCATCCCCGTTGAGCAGCAGAAACGCGTCCCGGCCCCAGGCGGTCGAACCGAACTCTTTCCACACGCGCGGGAGCAGGTCATGCTGGTAGCTCCACAGG
Source organism: Acidobacteriota bacterium (assembly GCA_037379595.1). Classification (GTDB taxonomy): domain Bacteria; phylum Acidobacteriota; class Terriglobia; order UBA7540; family UBA7540; genus SCRD01. The sequence continues at coordinate 10,427 of JARRJI010000071.1, forward strand.
TCGTCCAGGTCGCTCCATCGAAACGTCAGCCCGAAACCCTCCAGTTGTTTGCGCGCCGCCTCGCACGCGGAATACGGCCTGCACCAGAGATGGCCCGCCAGGGAATCCGCTGCCATCATCAGCGCCGGCCGCTCACCGGCAGCGGCGCTGGACGATTCCCGGAGGAGCGGCACCAGCGTGTCCATCACCCGGTTTGGGTCTTCCTTATTCGGCGGTTCCACAAGCAACGCGGCGAGCTGTGGAAAGCTGGGCTGGAGGCGCCGCGCAAGTTCGGCATCAATCAACTTTCGATTCGCCATCCCGGTAACGGCCGGAGAACGTAGAAGGCGCCTGATTTCCGCCCGTTGAGCCAGCAGATCATGATTCCGCGCCAGCAATTCAACCGTGGTTGGATGATCATCAAACTGATTCACGTAAAGATAAATCTCAAGCCGGCGCGTTTTCCAGAGCCGGACGCTTTTCCAGAAAGCGGAGCCAAATTCGTTGATTCGAGCGTGGTCAACGCGTTCCGGCGGGCCGTAGGCGGCTGTAATCCGCTTTTCCAACTCTTGTTCGATTTTGTCTGCCTTGTCTCGGTGCGGGGTAAGAGAGGCCCGAAACTGTTCGAGGTGCGGGGCCAGGGGCTTCCGGTCATCGAGCGCATAAAAGAACCACCGTGCCCGGTATCCGGTGGCATTCGACTGGCAGGCGATTGACCAGTCGGTGTCTCCCTGGTAAGGCCTGAGCGGGTGAGGGAATCGTACGCAGCCAGCGTGTGGATGGTTGCTTCGCCAGCTTGCCGGGGTGGCGTCCCAGGCGACGTGCCGCAGGCCTCGCCAGGCCTTCGCAGTGGTCTTTGCTTGGGCGCCCGCTGCGCTCGCCGCGAGAAATAGCAGAGCCGAGACAGCCACAGATTTCAGTTTGAGATGACCCGGGCTACTCCCCCGACCGCGTCGCCATCCTGCGCTCCGCGTCTTCCCGGCCGACGACGTACCCCTGCCTGATCTTCTTGACCCCGCGCTCAAGCCTGATGTTCTCAGTTTCGGATTCAGGACGTATCACTCAATCGGGAATGTTAAAGCATCTTTTCAACGATCCCTGGTACCGCCTTTACGCATTGATCGAGCTTATCGGGGTTCTTGCCTCCGGCTTCGGCCAGATCTTTGCGGCCGCCGCCCGAGCCTTCCATCAGTGCTGCAGCCTGGCGCACAATCTTTCCGGCATCGAGCCTTGCGGTCAGGTCTTTCGTCACGCCGATAATCAGCGCGGCCTTGGTGTCGGCAACCGCTCCCAGAGCGATCACGCCGGAACCCAGCCGCGCCCGCAACTGGTCCACCATCTGCCGCATGGCGGGCCTTGAAACGCCTTCCACGCGGGCTGAGACCACGCGCACGCCTTTGACGTCCTGCGCCTGGTCCAGCAGATCGCCGGCCTTTGCCGCCGCGCGCTTCATCTGCTGCGC
>JARRJI010000072.1:0-14820 GCA_037379595.1 Acidobacteriota bacterium
TAGTGGAGCTGGATGTCCTGCCGCGTGGTGACGTGGGCGATTCCGTCGGAGTATTCCTCGGCCAGGTCCGCCAACGTCTCGAGTTGCGTGGCGTTGAGGCCACCGCCGGGAATCTTGATGCGCTGCATGCCCGGAGCGTCCCAGACGGTGTTCGGTCCCTTCAGCACGTCCCGCCGCTCGTACTGCATCTCCTGAACCTTTTTCCCATCGTGCCTTTGGCCGTTGTCGTAGCGCTGGCCATAGACGCCCCGGCGAAGGCGGGTCTCCGCGAACACGCGATCATCGAGCTTGCCCATCTTCTTCAGGCTGATTTCGGCCTCGAAAATGTCGATTTCGCGGGCCAGGCCTTCCGGCATCTTTTCCGCGAGACGGTCTTTCCAAATCGCATTCGAAGTTTTCATGATGAAGTTGCCCCAAAAACAAAAACCCACCGCCAGCCTTATCTGCGACGGTGGGTTCGGATCGTACCTAAACTAAAAAAGCGGTTCGGGCTATCCTCCACACGTCGGCGCAGGAGTACAACAACACATGCAAGCGCCGGTATGGAGTTCCTTACCCATAAGCTCTTAAAAAATCGTACTCAAAAGGGCCGCCGAATGTCAACCCCATTCGCCCTCGCCGTACGCGATTCACTGCCCGACACGACAGGTACAGCTCACCCGGCGATTTCGGCACTGAAACTCTTTTTGCTGGCGAGGGCTGAGAGACCCGGGCCTCATACAAGAAGGAAAATGAAACCTGCAAAATCATTTCGCTTGCAATATGCAAGTTAGACTGGTAAGCTCCCTCCAGTGCCTGGGAACCCGAAGCAAAAACACCGGTCGGGATGTCCGGTGAGTATTTCGCTCGAGATTTTTGGAGATCGCTGGTCGCTGCTGATCATTCGCGATCTGATGGTGCGTGGCTACCGGACGTTTAAGGAGTTCGAGCAATCGGGCGAAGGGATAGCCACCAACATCCTGGCGGACCGGCTGAAGAAGCTCAAGGCCGCCGGCATCATTGCGACCGAGAAGAGCAAGTCGGACGGCCGAAAGCTGAACTACCGGTTGACAGAAAAAGGCATCGACCTGGCGCCGGTACTTTTGGAACTGCTGATTTGGGGCGCGCGGCACGAGGACACAGGGGCTCCTTGTGCAGCAATTGAAAAAATGGCAAGCAATCGCGAAGCGGTCCTGGCTGAAGTCCGCCGCCGCTGGCAGGAACGCGACCCAAGGCCGTTTCTGCCCAAGTTCGGGACCAGCAACGGCCGGGCTGGTTAGGTGCAGGGGCGCGGATACGGACAGCGGGCATTCATCATCCTCCAGTGACGAAAGGGGCAAACCATGCAACTGAATCCCTACCTTCTATTCACCGGACAATGTGAAGAAGCATTCAAGTTCTACGAGAAGCTTCTGGGCGGAAAAATCGAGGTGATGATGACCCATGCGGGCACGCCGGCTGAAAGCCAGGTGCCGCCCGAGTGGCGCGACAAGATTCTCCACGTCCGCATGGCCGTGCCCGGTGGAGTCTTGATGGGCTCCGACGCGCCGCCGGGCCGCCAGGCAAAGCCACAGGGTTTCTCCGTGTCAATCAGCGTGGATAATCCGGCAGAAGCCGAGCGCATCTACCAGGGGCTGGCGGAAGGCGCTGTTGCACTGACCATGCCGATCCAGGAGACTTTCTGGGCCAAACGCTTTGGTATGCTCACGGATCGGTTCGCCATCCCGTGGATGATCAACTGCGAGAAAGATGAGTAATCGTGTGCATTGGTAGCCACGGTCAGTGATCCGGGCGCTGACCGTGGGTTCTTTGAGGGTCTTACATCGAGAAGGAACAAAGAGGAGAAAGACATGCGTTTTATGGTGATTGTTAAAGCGAACAAGCAATCGGAAGCGGGCGTGTTGCCTGACAAAAAGACCTTTCAAGCCATGGGTAAGTACAACAAAGAGTTGATCAAGGCCGGCGTCATGCTCGCGGCCGAAGGCTTAGGTCCGAGTTCGAAAGGCAAACGGGTCAGGTTCTCAGACGACAAGCGCACGGTCATCGACGGCCCCTTTCCCGAAACCGACCAACTCGTGGCCGGCTTCTGGCTTTGGAAAGCCAATTCGATGGACGAAGCGGTCGAGTGGCTCAAGCGCGCTCCGTTCGGCGGAGGAGTCGAGATCGAGATCCGCCAGATTATGGAGCTCGAAGATTTTGGCACCGCACTCACACCCGAGATCATCGAGCAGGAAAGACGCCTGCGCGCCCAGATGGAACAGCTTGCAAAAGGTGAAAAGAGATGAGATGTAGTGGGTAGCGGCTTTTAGCCTGGATCGGGGCCAAACCCACGGACTTTCTATAACTCAAGGCTCTGCGTAACGTTGTTCGGCAGGGCGAAACATTTCACGAAACGTGAAAAGGAGGAAGGAATGGGCGGAGTAAGGCTATTGGTTGGCACAGTCAAGGGCGCGTTCGTTTTGGAATCGGACGGAACGCGCAAGCGTTGGAAAGTGAGCGGACCCCATTTTGCCGGCTGGGAGATTTACCACATGAAGGGCTCGCCGGCCGAATCCAACCGCATCTATTGCTCGCAGTCGAGCGGCTGGTTCGGGCAGGTGATCCAGTGCTCGAACGACGGCGGCAAGACGTGGGAAGCGCCCGGCGGAGGCGTGACAGTCGGGCCCAGTGGAATGCCGCAGGGCGAAAGCAACAGATTCGTCTACGACGTTTCGCCCGATACAGGCAAGCCGCTCACCACGCATCAGTGGTATGACGGCACGCAACATCCCTGGGAATTCAAGCGCGTCTGGCACCTGGAACCGTCTTTGACCGATCCGGACACGGTCTACGCCGGAATTGAAGACGCTGCCTTGTTCCGCACCGCCGACGGCGCCCACTCCTGGCAGGAACTTGCCGGGTTGCGCGGCCATGGCACCGGACCGCGCTGGCAACCGGGCGCCGGCGGAATGTGCCTGCACACCATCATTCTCGATCCGAGTGATCCCGAGCGGATCTTCATTGCCATCTCGGCCGCAGGAGCCTTCCGCACTGACGATGGCGGCAAAACCTGGAAACCCATCAATCGTGGCCTGCGGTCTCCTTATCTCCCCGACCAGGACGCCGAAATCGGCCACTGCGTCCACCGCATCGCCCAGCATCCCCTGCAGCCGGACGTGCTCTTTATGCAGAAGCACTGGGACGTGATGCGCAGGTGCTGCGCGACGCGATGACCGTCGACCGGCTCGAACCCTGCGGCGTCTATTTCGGCACCACGGGAGGACAGGTGTACGGCTCGGCTGATGCCGGAGACAGTTGGAAAGCTATCGTGCACGATCTTCCGCGCGTCCTCTCGGTCGAGGCGCAGACATTGCCATGATCCGAGTCATGCTTCCATTTCATCTTCGGACCTTGGCGCAGGTTGACGACGAGGTCACGCTCGATGTTCAAGGGCCGGTCACCCAGCGCGCGATCCTCGATGCGCTTGAAGCACGCTATCCGGTGCTGCGCGGGACGGTTCGCGACCACGCGACCGGCCAGCGGCGGGCTTTCCTGAGGTTCTTCGCCTGCGAGGACGACCAGTCCCACGAATCGACCGACGCCCCACAGCCCGAGGCGGTCGCCAACGGAACCGAGCCATTTTGCATCATTGGAGCCATTGCCGGCGGTTAGAGCGGTCGAGTCGCTGAAAGCTGCGGGGAAAAGTTTGCAACACCCAAGAGCCTCACGCAAAGACGCCAAGCCGCAAAGGAAACAAGGGATTCGATTCTTTGCGCCTCTGCGCCTTTGCGTGAGGTTGTTGTTTTGTTCAATCCTTCTTAGTATTCAACCCTGACCAGGCAAAGACCGCTTGCAGGCGCAGTGGGACCGGCTTTGCTGCGGTCGCGCGCTTCGAGAACCGAGGGAATGTCTTCGGACGAAAGTTTTCCATTGCCGACTTCGAGAAGCGTTCCCACAATGTTGCGCACCATGTGATGGAGAAAACCCGAGCCGCGAATCTCATAAACCAGAAGCGACAATTCCTTTCGCATTCGAATGCGCGACTTGAAGATCCTCCGAACGTTGCTGTCTTCCCGCTTTTCCCTGCCGCTTTCGTCCCCGCCGTTGGCCCCGGCAAACGAGGTAAAATCGTGCTCACCCTCCAGCAGGCGGGCTGCCTTCGCCATTCGGCCTGATTTGAGCGCATAGGGATAGTGGTAGACGTACCGGGCCAGAAACGGCGGGCAAACCGGAGCCTGCAGGATGCGGTAGCGATAGGTCTTCGATTTCGCGCTGTAGCGCGCATGGAACGTGGCCTTGACTTCTCGCGCTTTTCTCACCCGGATCGCTGTCGGCAGCGTGTCGTTAAGCGCTCTTACGAGGTTCGCGCACGGGATCGGACACGCGGTCTTGAAATTTGCCACCTGCCCCGCGGCGTGAACTCCGGCATCCGTCCGCCCTGACGCGTATAGCTTGACGGGTTCCCCGGTAATTTCTGCAATGCGCGTTTCCAGAACCTCCTGGATGGTGGGCTTGTGCGGCTGGCGCTGCCATCCATGAAAGTCGGCGCCGTCGTAAGCGATGAGCAGTCGAAGGTTTCTCATGTTCAAACAGAGTAGGGCGGCTGGCCCTCGCAGCGCAAGCCGTCGCTCCCTGTTTCGCGCGGCGCGCGTCGATGGGTCGAGCGCAACCCTGCAGGAACCCTTCAGGGCTTCGCCATTGTCATGAGGTTGCCGGGAAAGCCTCCTACGCGGTGTCACCCAGAGCGAAACGAATGATCTGTTCTTTTATCAATAGGATACAGCCAGTGCTTTGCTGCGCTCAGCAGGAGGGGCGGCCTTTACCGCAGCTTGCTTTAGCCGCACCTTCCGACCATGTCATTGTGAAAGAACCTGCATTTGCCAAAAATGTGCAAGTCTTTGCATTATTTACTTGACAGTTACTAACGGGAAGGGTTACTAGTATGTACACAGGCAGGAACGAGTTCGGAAAGGAGAAGCCATTTTGCGGCGCTGGTCAATCCACAAGAGCCCTTCAACACTGAGGCCTTTGGATTGCGGTTGCCTTTGCCGCCGGCGCTCCGACATCAGGTTTCGTGGTTTTTGCAGGTGGCTTGGTCAGGTCGTTATCAGCGGCCAGGCCGACGAGGACCCCCTCCCGCGGCGGACGGGACAAGAAACGTTCCGTCCGCTGCACCTCGTTTTCAGACTTTCAGACTCTTGAAAAATCCCTCCGTCAATTTGAGATGCGCTCAACATAAGGCCCTGCAGGCCGTCTTTCATCGGGTGCCATACCGGCGCCGGGTGGCTGGCCGCCAACCCGGGTTCTCTAACAGCGTTCAGCGACCTCTCGCCCTTCTTAATCCATTGCCAGAACGGCCCGATGGATGTAACATTAGGCAGCTAGTATACAGTAAATAAGGTCCGCCAAGGCAGTTCCAGCTTGCCCGCACCCAAGGCGGCCGAATACTGCAAATGGAGTAGACAATCACCACGCGACTTCACAACAATTCACTTTGTGCTCCGGCAAATTAGGCGTTTTCTCCCGCCTTTATGAAACTAAACATCCGAAGAGTTCGTATTTAACTTATTGGACACAAGAGATCGAAATTTTATCGTGGAGGGAGAGGTTACGAAATGAAACGGGAAAAGGTTGGCTGGATTGCGGCGCTGATGGCCCTCACAATTTTACTGATGGCAGGAGCACTGCCGGGGAATCTGCGTGCCCAGCAGACCAGCGAGCAGCAGTCGCCGCAGGCGAAAAAAGCCTTTGACTATTCTGAAGGCCAGCCCTTCTATAAAGCGTACTCCTATCCGTACGTGCCTCCTCCAACCCTAACCAACACCCCCCAACTGGGCCAGTTGATCGTCAACAACAAGCTGGGTCTCTCACTCGACGCGGCCATCGAGCTGGCGCTCCAGAACAATCTGAACATTGCCGTGGCCCGCTATCAACTGCCGCTCGCCCGGCTTGATACCCTCCGAGCCAAGGCGGGCAGTGCCGCCCGCGGCATTCAGGGAGCTACGCTCTCGAACGCCCTGTTCACGGGCGCCATCGGCGCAGGCGTCAGCGGTGTTCAAGGCGCCGGTGGGACGGGCGGCGGAGGGTTTTCAGGCGGCGGGGTCGTCAGCACGAGTGCCCTTGGCCCCGGCGACCCTGTAGCCGGATTCAGTTTCGGGTGGAACAACGCCTCGACGCCCTTGAATTTCGCAACCGTTCAAGGGGTCTCCGTATTGGGCAGCCACACGTCCGCCTACAGTACCTTTTTCGGAAAGGGCTTCTTCACCGGCACCAGCTTTGTCGCTGCGGTAAGCGGAACCCGAGACAGCAGCTCGTCAACAACCTCATTGTTCAACCCTTCCATTCCTACCACGCTGACCGTGGGATTCAACCAGCATTTGCTCAACGGGTTTGGCCGACGAGCGAATGCCGTGTTTATCCGAATTGCAAACAATGACGTGCACATTGCGGACACGGTTTTCAAGAAGCAGGTGATGACCACGGTCGGTGATGTGCTTAACGCCTACTACACCTTGCTGGCAGACCGGGACCAGGTTCGTGTGGCGCAATCCGCCGTGAATTACTCGCAGAAACTTGTCGAAGATGACAAGAAGCAGGTCCAGATCGGCACGCTCGCCCCTCTCGACGTGGTTCAGGCTGAATCCGAGCTCGCCAGTGACCAGCAAACGCTGATCGTGGCGCAGACCACTTACCTGCAGCAGCAGGAAGTCATCAAGACGCTGATCTCCAAGCGCGTCACTCCGCAACTCGCCAGCGTCCAGATTGACCCGACAGACACCCTGCCGGAGCCCAAGGCCAATGACATTCCTACGCTGGCCGAAGCCCTTACCCAAGCCCTGAAGAGCCGTCCTGAAATCAGGCAGGACGAACTGAATATGCGGAACCAGGATTACACGATCCAGTCCAACCGCAACGGTCTGCTGCCGACCCTTGATGCTTTTGCCACCTACCAGTCAAACGGTCTTGCAGGTCTTCCATTCCAGGGTTTTGTCGGCGCCGCGCCGGGAGGTCTGGGAGATTCGCTCTCACAAATCTTTTCCGGAAAGTATCCCAGTTATTCGGTTGGACTCTCTTTCAGACTTCCCATTGGCAACCACGTCCAGCAGGCCAACGCCGCCCAGGCCGTGGTCGAAATGCACGAAATGCAAACCGGCCTCCAGCGGGACAAGAATACGATCGAGCAGGACGTTCGCAACGCGGAAATCGCCGTCACCCAGGCCAAGGCTCAAATCAATGCTGCAGTCAAGGCCAGGGATTATGCCCAGCAGGCCCTGAACGCTGAAATCAAAAAGCTGCGCCTGGGCGTTTCCACCACTTTGAACGTCATCCTGCTTCAGCGCGACCTGATCACGGCTGAGGGTAATCTGGCCAAGGCGCGCCAAGCGTACGCGCAGGCCCTGGTTCAGTTCCACCAGGCCACGGGTACAATCCTCGACGCACACAACATCGTCCTCAAGGACCCTGAGACGGGGACCTACACTCGGAACCCGAATATCCCGGGGACCCCCATCGGCTCGCATAACCTGCGGTAGGACACAGTGGCTTTCTGCCGTCTCTCGAGAGCGCACGGCAACGGCAAACGCTGGTTGATGCTGTGCGCTCTTCAGTTTTGATGTGTTGGACTGCATGCCGGCGGTTTGGAGTCCTTCCGAAACGCGGCGGAGGAGGGTCGATCGGCCCCTCGCTAGCTCGGCGTTCAGTGCCCGCCGTGTTTCGCAAGCTTCCACACAGAGCGCTCGGAGGATCCGGGTGCTCTCTGTTGGTTCCCTTCACACGTTTGGGCCCACAAGAACCATTCTTGCGAGTAAGACAAGAAGTCACGCCTTTCCTGTGCGGAAGCCAACTGGTAACAAATCCAGCACAAAGCCTTTCCGCGAATCAAGTCCGGGTGATCATCAGCCCAGCGCGTCTTGTGTTGCCAGCCACTAATAAAATCGGTAGGATTGGCGGGCAGTTGTTTCATACAAGGAGGAAAAAGATAATGATCCAGCGCCGCGGTTTTCTATCGCTCTTGGGTGCAAGCCTTACCGGTGCGGCAGGCTTCACGGTCAGAAAGAATCCGATGTTTGCAGGCACAATCTCACCTGGCAAGGAAGATCCGGACCGGGCTCCGTGTGACAACACCATGGCCGATCCCCCGTGGAAACATCTTTCCAGCGCAAATGGCGACCTGCCGGTCCCCGAAACTTCTGACCAGCAAACCGGGTCGATGGTCGGCGACATCGACGGCGATGGGCGAATCGACTTTGCGTTCACCAATCGCGTAAAAGGAAATGCGGTGATCTGGATGCGGAATACGCCCGAAGGCTGGCGACAGTACGTTCTCGATCCGGGACCCTTGAACATCGAAGCGGGCGGCACGCTGTTTGATGTTGACGGTGACGGCCGTCTCGATCTGATTGCCGGAGGCGACTCCACCAGCAATGAAGTCTGGTGGTGGCAAAACCCCTATCCCGACTACAGCCGTCCCTGGCGGCGCCGCATCATCAAGCACTCCGGCAAGACCCAGCATCATGACATGCTGGTGGGTAATGTCCTCAACGAGGACCGCCCGCAACTCGTCTTTTGGAATCAGGGCGCACGAGCTCTATTCCTGGCTCGCATCCCCGACCACCCGCGCGAAAGGACGACGCCCTGGGACATCCAACTGATCTACCAGGGCAACGCGGCCATGGAAGGCCTGGCGATGGCGGACATCGACGGCGATGGAGTGGTTGAAGCCGTTGGAGGCGGACGCTGGTTCAAGCATGAAGGCGGAACCAGGTTTACAGAACACATCATTGATGACACGCAGCAGTTTTCGCGGGCGGCGGCAGGGAAACTCATCAAGGGCTCAGAACGGAGCCAGGTGGCCTTCTGCAGCGGTGACGGCTGCGGCCACTTGAAGTGGTACCAGCAATCGGAGGACGGAGCCTGGACCGCTCACGATCTGCTGGGCGAAGACCTGGTGCACGGCCACACCTTGAGAATCGGCGATGTGGACGGCGACGGCAATCTGGACATCTTCTGCGCCGAGATGGCCAAGTGGTGCGGATGGACCCGCACCGTGGACTACCCACGCGCTCATTTCTGGGTTTTCTACGGCGACGGCAAGGGAAACTTCACCAAAACTACCATCGCCATGGGCGGCCACGGTACGCATGAAGCACAGTTGGCCGACTTTAACGGCGACGGGAAGCTCGATATTCTGGGCAAGCCCTACATGGCGGGCGCGCCTGGAGCCGATATTTTTGTGAACCCCGGCCGGCGCCGCGGCGCTTGACGGCCTGGTGCGGAGCCGACGCCTCCGGCGCCACCTTGCTGACGGCCCAAAATGGCAGGACCCGCTTCGTCCAGAACGTGTTTTGAGGGTGCCGTGGCCCCGAAAACATGAATCGTCCCGCCTCCTGGGCGATTTTGAACGTTTCTCTCAAAGAGTTAGGTTCACATACAGCCCTGATGGTGCTATGCTGTGCACTTGTGTAGGCGGCTACTATGATGGGGAATGCTACCAATTTCAATCCCATCCCGGCTGCCCGCAAAGGTTAGACCCTCAGGTATGCGGCAGCGAAAGGGGTTTTTTCGCGGTCCGCTGGGCCCTTCCTGTGTGTAATGCCGGTTTCTGAAAACCGTGCATCCCGTGCAGGCGTGAATTCCAGGCGGTTCGAGGCAAATTATTCTCATAATGCTGGCGAAGGGGCAATCTCTGCGATAAAATGCAACGCTCATAGTGGAGGAGTGGACCAATGGCAACGGCCAGGAATCCGGTAGAAGAGAAACGGGCGCTTGGACTGGGCCGGTTCTGGGCAGGCGCCATGAGCCTCGGAAATCACAAAGAGCACGAAGTGAATCAAGGAGGTCACATGACGAGCAAGAACAATCCCACCACTGTGCTGGCAGGCTTCGAAATCCTTGTCGAAGAAATGGAAACGGAAATCGAGTTCATCAACCAGGCCGGCGCAAAAGCTTTTTCGGCTCGCGACTATGAAGGAGCGCGGTCTGTTCTGCAGAAGGCGGACCAGATTACTGCTCTCCGCGAAAAACTGGTAGCGCTCCGGGTGGAATGGGAAAAGCTCAGCCCGGCAATTGCTGCCGAGGGCGCTTCCACGCAGAATGGAAGCCACGATCTGAGCCGGCTGCGCCGCGGCATTCGGACGCGGGAGGCCGCCTATTTTCAGCCGATTCTGCAGGTGTTAAACCAGTTGGGCGGTTCCGCTCAGATGGGTGAAGTCCTTGAACGCCTGCCGAAGGTCATGAAGGGGGTCCTGACCGACGTTGACTACGAACCCCTGGCCGCAGATTCCGAAGTGCCACGCTGGTGGAACACCGCACAGTGGGCCCACAACGCGATGGTGCAAACGGGCCTTTTGAAAAGTGCCTCAGCGCGCGGCGTCTGGGAAATGTCGGAAGCCGGTTACAAGCTGATTAGCGAGCTCAATTCGTAGGTTTGGCCGACGCTGGAACAGTTCCCCTTCTCGCAGACGTGCACCTTTTCGTCGCCCCTCCGGAACCGCTCGAACGCCCGCAAGAGTTCGATCGTGCGTGGGCTCAGACTCGGCCCCCACGAGCAGAGTTGATGCACTGGTTTCTTACTGTCGATCGGAATCCCCGTGCATCGTCCAGATCATTTCCTGTCCATATGGAAGATGGTGGACGCGCTGCGGTTGTCCTTACAGGCAGCCCCTCCGCGCTCGTGCAACCTCACCCTCAACTGGAGGAATCATGAATTGTCAAGAAGGTGTTTGCAGGTCCGGCAGGCATTATGGGTTGCTGGTGATCGCGATGGTCCTTTTCCAGGCCTCAGGCGTGTGTGCGAGCCTTCGGGTCAAAATCGATTCCGGCATGATCCGCGGCAAAGCCGGCGTCAATCCCGCCATTCGAGTCTTCGAAGGCATTCCCTTTGCAGCTCCGCCCGTCGGCAAACTCCGCTGGCGGGCGCCTCAGCCGGTCCGGCCCTGGAAAGGGGTCCGGAAGACCGTTGCATTCGGCCCGCGTTGCATGCAACGCCGAGTCTATTCCGACATGGTCTTTCGCGATCCGGGTCCGAGCGAGGATTGCCTCTACCTGAACGTCTGGACACCCGCAACCTCGGCCAGTGAAAATCTGCCTGTCATGGTCTGGATCTACGGCGGCGGCTTCGTGGCAGGGTCAACCTCCGAAGCCCGGCAGGACGGCGAAAACCTGGCCAGGAAGGGCGTCGTCGTTGTCAGCATGAATTATCGCCTCGGAATCTTCGGCTTCTTCTCCTACCCCGAGCTGACCAAGGATTCTCCCCACCATGCCTCCGGGAATTATGGCCTGATGGATCAAATCGCGGCCCTGCGGTGGGTCAGGAAGAATATCGCGGCCTTTGGCGGCGATCCAAACAATGTCACCATCTTCGGTGAGTCTGCCGGAGCCTTTTCGGTCAGCGCGGTCATGGCTTCGCCTCGGGCGCAGGGACTCTTCCAGAAAGCCATCGGCGAAAGTGGCGCGTTCATGGGCTCAGGTCCGCGCTTGCATGGGGCGGAGCCTCTCGCTAAAAGTGAGCAGGCGGGCGAGAAGTTTGCCAAATCCATCGGAGCCACTTCGCTGGCACAGCTCAGGGCCATTCCCGCTTCCAAATTGTTGCAGGAAGCCGCCAAAACCAATTTCTGGCCGAACATCGATGGCTACGTCCTTCCCCAGAACGTCGTGGCAATTTATGCCGAGGGCAAGCAGAGCCATGTGCCTCTTCTGGCCGGCTGGAACAAGGACGAGGCGTCTTTCGCACTTTTCTCAGGCAAAAGGCCCACGCCCGAGAGCCTGGTCAAGGGAATCAAGTCGCGTTTCGGACCCGAGGCCGGCGAAGCCTTGAAGTTCTATCCGCACTCGACCGAGGCCGAAGCCCGGAAGTCCACTGAAGATCTCGCCAGCGAATTCTTCACCGTTTACGACACCTGGAAATGGCTCAATATGCAAAACAAGACCGGCGATTCACCGGTCTATCGCTATCTTTTCACGCGCACGCCGCCGGAACCTCCGGGGGCAATGTCCGGCAAGGTTCCCCTCGTCAAGCTGGGCGCGCGCCACTCGGCAGAAATCCCCTACGTTTTCCAGGATTTGAAATGGAAGAAAGCCCCGTGGGAACCGGTCGATTTCAGGATCTCCGACCAGATGTCGTCTTACTGGGTGAACTTCGCGAAGACCGGAAACCCCAACGGTCCCGGGCTGCCCAAATGGCCGCGTTACGATGCCAACGACCACTATCAGGTTTTGGTCATCGGCACCCACACGCTCGCCCGCCCCGCCGAGCACCGGGCACGATTTGAGTTCCTTGACTCCTTCATCACCGGGCCTCAAACAAACTGACAGGAACCTCCGATCGTGCCATCGGCCTGCGGAGTTCAATCCGCAGGCTTGCAGCCCATGGGCCGGCCTCTGTTCCCTCGGCCTGTAACTCGTCTCAAGGGCAAGCCCGCTCTGGCGTCACAATCCCCTAACGTGCTGCACGACTGATGATCCGAAAGCCATCGGGAACATGAAAGAAACGCGCGCCAGGCTCCTTCCCCACCTGAACATGGGTCAATATCGTTTCATACTCCTCGTTGTCGTGGAAAGTCTTCAGGTCCACCAGCAGGTAGTTGAGCGAGGGCGCGACCCACATCTCAGCAGGCTTGCCGCCGCCCGCATCAGGAACTGCGAGCCCAACGCACTCCACGCCACTGATGGTCTTTTTGCCCAAAGAGTGGTTCCTGATCATGTTGGCGTAGAAGGCCCTGCTTGCCCGGTCCGTCGGAAGCGAGTCCTGAACGGTTGTTACAGTCTTCAGTCCATAATTGATGCGGTAGACCTTGCCGCTGACCCTGTCCTTCAGCATCGCGACTTGCGACGTATTCGCCCGAAGGCCCTTCGCTGGATTGTCCCGCCAGTAGATGGAACCGTTTCGGTCCCGCATATAGACTCCGGCAGTCTCATTAATCAGCGTCTTTCCTGTTGCAGAGAGCTTGTAGATTTTCTTTGTGCTGTTTGCCACGATGGGAACCCAGCCGCCTTGCGAAGGCGTCGGCTGGGACGCAAGCAATGCCCAGGCGGAACACAGAACCAGCATGACAGTAAGCGTCGGGCCGGTGAGAAGCTTCTCATTTTTCAAAGCCAAATCCCTCCCTCGCACAAGGCAATAGCCCTCAGGCTATGTACACGCAAGTTCCAAACCGCTCGATGAGCCCTGCTTCCATGTAGCAAGTAAAGTATACTTCCACCCCGCACTTGTCGTTGATGTAAGTGGATGACAGTTGGGTGTGCAAGGGTAACAGGAACCAATCACGGCCGGGCATCGGTCGGGTGGCGTCCGGAAGCCCCATTCAGCGAGCGGGGCGAATGCCGGAAATATCTTGACAACTCTACGCTACTGTGCTAGTCTTTTTGCTTGGCTCGGGCGTACCTCTCTGTAGCGCCCCGACCATTCGGGGCGGCTTGTGCGCCGGATTCAAGGCAAAACCCGCAACGTTAAACAACGAACGTTTCGGTACAAAAAGCCGCGCCTTGCCAGGCCGTCATGGATAGGGAATACCGAGAAAAGAATGCTTTTTTAAAAAACAAAGCGGGAGAGTTGTTGAAAACAAAGGATCTGCCGAAAAAACAAACCGAAAACAAAGCGGAAACAAAGCTAGCGAACTCGTTGAAAACAATAGAAGGGCCGGAAAAACAAACCGAAAACAAACCAGAAAACAAAGCGGGCCATTTCATTGAAAACAAAGACGCGGCAAAAAACAAAGCGAAAACAAAGCAGAAGTTTCCATCCCTTTGAGCTGCAGCAAATCACGCGCTTAGGGCCAAACCGTTCGACCCGTTTTCCCCTGCCCTGACACGTTTCCCAGGCGTCCGCTTCAACTTTCGCTCATTGGGCGGCTTGCACGTTATATAATCTTTCCCTTACGAGTTAAATTACGATTGCGGTCAGGAGTGTAATGAGCCAGGCGAAAAAGAAAATCGTTTTAGTTGTTGGAGCTGTTACGGTCGCTGTCCTTCTTCCCTTTTTCCTGTTGCAGCGGCGATCGTCAGCGCATCCGGGAAATGGTTTGAAAGCAGCCCAGGTAAAGGCTTCGCCGGTTGCTGCGACGCTTCAGACCTACCGCAATCTGGGCAAGGCCTATTATGAGCAGGGCAAGTACTCTCTGGCCGTCGGCCAGTTCCAGAAAGTGGTCAAGTCGGGCCACGCCATCGCGACGGATTACATGGACCTGGGCATGGCCTTCGTCCAGTCCAACATGCTCGACAAGGCACTGGCCGCCCTGACCACGGCCCAGCAGATGGCGCCCCACCTCGTCGCCATTGACTACAACCTGGGGATTCTCTACAAGCGCCAGCTTCGCTACGCACTGGCCGAAGCCCAGTTCAAGAAGGTTCTCGCCGCAGACGCCGAGGATCCCGCCACGTGGTTCAACCTCGGAACCGTCTACTTTGCCGAACACAAGCTGGATCTGGCCCTCGAATCTTACGAGCACTTGAACAGGATGGGCTTTAACCGCGGACAGAATTTCTATGTCGCATCGCTCTTTCGCACTTTTACCACCCTGGTTCGCCTGGGCCGGCGTGACGACGCTGAGAAGATTCTGAAAATCCACCAGGAGTACGCCGACAGGCTGCCCAGTGTTTCGCTGCAGAATGCGGCGCTGGCGAAGGGCAAATACGGAGTCATCCTGGTGCCGCTTCCGCCGCCCGTTCAGGTAGGGCAAGGAGCAGCCGCGCGTCCTGTCGCTTTTCGGCCGATCAGCGCGGAACTGGGCATTTCCCTGCCCGCCGTGGCGGGTTCGGCTGAAGCTGATTCCTCCGTCGAAATCAAGAGCGCCAGTTATTCGCTCGATTTTGCCCGCAAGCACCTCGTTCCCCTATTCGGCTCCTCGATCACGACCGGTAACTACG
>JARRJI010000073.1:0-31038 GCA_037379595.1 Acidobacteriota bacterium
GGCTGAAGAGGTAGGCCAGAGACGAAAGCAACAGGCTGCCCGGGAAATGGCGCAGCATGGCTCGCATCTCGAGCCCGAGGCCGCCTTCGAAAAGGATCAAGATGACGGCAAGGGTTCCGAATGCGTGCGTAACCGGCTGGAACTGGCTTCCGCTCACCAGGCCAAGAAGCGGCCCCAGGATCAAGCCCGTCACCATCAGCACGATAACGTCAGGGACACGAGTCCGCCGGAAGAGTTGGTTGGCCACGAAGGCCAGCGCGATCAATCCACCCAGTAATGCGAACAGAAATGTGATGGTCATAGCATTCTGAAACAACGCTCTTTAGGTACTCAATCAGCGCGTCTGGCCCAGGCTGATTCCCGCGCGCTCTCTTCTGTGACTCTCCTGCTATTGTCCCATGATTTCGGTGTTTTAGGTGCGGTCATCAAGTGGGCCCAGGGTAGTGGAGATTCCACCCGTCGGGCCGTGCATGTTGGGGCCATGACCCTTACTGATTCGAGACCAGGCCGGCTTCGGGCCGTTCGCGCCAACTGATTGTGGCTCTTGCCTTTCTTGACAATAACGCCGGTTTCCCCAACAATGACCATTTGCTGTCTGTGATAGACGCAAGTTCAGGGAGGCATGGGTTCCCGGAACCGAAAACGAGAAAGGTATAAGCATGCGTTGGAGCCAGGTTTTTATCCCCACTCTCCGGGAGGTGCCGGCCGAAGCCGAAGCACCCAGCCATCAACTGCTGCTGCGTTCGGGTTATGTTCGGCAGGTTGCAGCAGGGGTGTACGCCTACCTGTTTCTTGCCCAGAGATCGTTTCTGAAGATCACCCGTATCATTCGCGAGGAAATGAATCGGATCGGGGCACAGGAGTTCTATCTGCCGGCCTTGAATCCTGCTGAACTTTGGAGGGAATCCGGCCGATATGATCTGTTTGGAGAGACGATGTTCAAGTTCCGGGATCGCAATCAGCACGATATGTGCCTGGGCGTGACCCATGAAGAGGAAATGACGAACATCGCGCGGGGAGAAATCCGCTCCTACAAGCAGCTCCCCCAGCTCTGGTATCAGATTCAGGAGAAATTCCGGGATGAGCCGCGGCCCAAATCCGGCTTGCTCCGCATACGGCAGTTCATTATGAAGGACTCCTACTCTTTCGACCTGGACGACGCCGGCCTGGACAAGAGCTACCAGAAGCATTACGACGCTTACTGCCGCATCTTCGACCGCTGTGGATTGAAGTACGTGATTGCAGACGCCTACTCGGGAGCCATGGGCGGGACCGTGTCGCACGAATTCATGGTGCCTACCAATTCCGGTGAGGACCACGTTGCCATTTGTGAGTGCGGTTACGCGGCTAACCTGGAGAAGGCGACCTCGGTGGTCGCTCCTGTTGAAGACTTGCCGGGTGATGCTGCTCCCGAGCCCTTTCCGACTCCGGGACAGAAAACCATTGATGACCTGGTGAAGTTCACGGGCGAACCTGCTTCGCGGATGATCAAGACGCTCGTCTATATCGTGGAAAGCAGGCCGGTGGTTATTCTTCTGCGGGGCGATCATGAGTTGAGTGAGACCAAGCTTGCATCGGTGCTGCAATCTACTACGTTCCGTCCGGCCACGGCCACCGAAGCCTTCACCGTGCATCACGCCCAGCTCGGCTCACTCGGTCCGGTGGGAATAAAAGGAGTACGGTTGCTCGCCGACCGGGCGCTCGAAGGCCGCAAGAACCTGATTACCGGGGCTAACCAGGACGATACGCATCTTCGCAATGTCACGCCGGGGCGCGACTTTTCGGCGGAATACTTCGAACTGCTGGTTGTCCAGTCAGGCTACTTGTGTCCTAAGTGCGGGAAAACGCTTCGAGTCTCTGTGGCCGTCGAACTGGGCCACGTTTTTAAACTGGGGCGCCGGTATTCTGAAGCCATGCATGCCACGGTTCTGGATCCCAACGGCAAGGAAGTTTTCATGACAATGGGTTCCTACGGGATCGGCCTCGAGCGGATTCTGGCGGCAGCTGTTGAGCAGAACCACGATGCCGACGGAATGTTCCTGCCGCGGGCGATCGCACCCTTTGAGGTGATCCTGACGGCTGCCAATATGGATGACGCCGGCGTGAAGACGAAAGCCGAAAACCTCTATCAGCAGTTGCAGGACATGGGCGTGGACGTCCTCTTTGATGACCGGCCGGAACGGCCGGGGGTCAAGTTTAAGGACGCGGATCTGATCGGCGTCCCTTACCGGGTGACCCTCGGCAAGAAGAAGGTTTCGCAAGGGTTGGGCGAAATTTACAATCGCTCGACAAGGCAACTCCACGATGTTAACCTTGACGGGTTGGCCGTGGCACTGAAAGAACGGTTTTTGGATTAGGTAAGACCAAAAGGCTACGGTAACAAGAGATGATTCCACTCAGCGACTCGGGGGAGGGTGAGTGAAAGCTCTCTTCTCTCTATTCTTACTTGGAGTGGTGGCGTTTTGCGCCACTCGGATTGTTCCACCTTACGTTGAGAACTATGAGCTTCAGGGTTACGTGAATCGAGTGGCCGTCCAGGCAACTGCTCATTCGAAGCTTAAGAAGCCTGAAGCTATTCAGAACCAGATTTTGACAAAAGCCGAGTCTCTGGGGCTTCCCTTGGAACGTCAAAACATCTCAGTTTCGGTTAAACGTAAAGTTCGGATCAAACTTGATTATTCGGTTTACGTTGACCTGAGATTCTACATGCTCACTCTCCATTTCACCCCCTCGGCTCAAAACAGCGACAACATTTAGTCTGTGCGCCCCCGGTCGAAATCATCAACTCGGAAGCCCTCAAAGGCCAGAGCCAAAGGTCGGCGCCTCCACTTTGCAGGACTGGCCCAGTGGAAGAAGTTCCTGATTGCCGCAGGCTTAGTGTCGACCTTGGTGCTGGGTGTCGGCCTTGTCTACCTCTATGTCCACTTTTCGCGGATGGTCGATGCGCGGCTGAGCGGCCAGGTCTTTAACCATGCCTCGCTCGTGTACGCGGCTCCCACGCCGGTTCATGTCGGCGAGTCTGGCACGCCGGAAGAATTCGCGGCAAGACTCCGGAAAGCGGGCTATTCCACGGGTCGTGTCGGGTTGCATACAGGCAGCTTCGAGGTCGCCAACAACCGCCTGGTTATCAGGCCCGGTCCTGACTCCTTCTTTAATGGTCCGGTCATTAAGGAAGGGCCCGCAACGCTCACTTTCAGCCATGGGCATCTAGCCTCGATTGTTGCTCTTGGTCGCGGCACCGCGCTTGAGAATTACTGGCTGGAACCCGAGGTGATCACCACGCTGTTCGGCCGGAACCGCGCGAAGCGCCGGGTGGTGGAGTATCAGCAACTTCCCAAGGTCCTGATCGATGCGGTAGTGTCGGCCGAGGATCACACCTTCTTTTCAAACCCGGGGATCAATCCTTTTCGCATGCTTGCGGCGGCGCTTGCGGACTTGCGCGCCGGAAGACCTGTCCAAGGCGCAAGCACGCTCACGATGCAACTGGCGCGAAACTTCTTTCTGACACCGCGGCGAACGATCCCCCGGAAGTGCGAAGAGATTTTTATTACCTTCCTTCTTGAACACAGGTTGAGCAAAGAACGGATTTTTGACCTGTACGCAAACGAGATCTACCTTGGGCAGAGCGGCAGCTTCTCGACTTATGGTTTTGGTGAGGCGGCAAACGTCTACTTCAACAAGGACGTATCGTCCCTTACTCTGCCGGAGGCCGCATTGCTGGCCGGGATCATTCGCGGCCCCAATTATTACTCGCCCTACCGGCATGCACGGCGCGCGCTGAAGCGCCGCAATCACGTGCTGGCAGAGATGGCCGATCTTGGTTACATAACTGGCGCGCAGGCGAAGGAAGCCTCCGCTGACCCGCTGCAACTTGCGCCGGAGAATGTCGGGGGCAACCAGGCGCCTTACTTTGTCGATATGATACAGGACCAGTTGCTCTCCCGATTTTCCGAGCAGCAGCTGCTTTCACAGAGCTACAGGATCTACACGACGCTTGATCTTGACCTGCAGCGCGCGGCCTCCAAAGCGGTCAGCGTGGGCATGGCGGAGGTCGACAAGCGGATTGCCCGGATGCGCCATCACCCGAAGCAATCGCCCACGGGGCCGAAGGAGCCGCAGGTCGCAGTGGTGGTTCTTGATCCGCATAGCGGGGCCATCCGTGCGCTGGTCGGCGGACGCAATTACGCGCGGAGCCAGTTGAACCGCGCCTTGGCGTTGCGCCAGCCGGGCTCGTCCTTTAAACCTTTTGTCTACGCGGAGGCGCTCGATTCCGCCATCGATGGTTCGCAGCCGTTGATCACTCCCGCGACCACGCTGATGGACGAACCTACGTCTTTCGAGTTTGATGGGCGGGTTTACACGCCCAAGAATTACGAGGGCGAATATATGGGACTGGTGACGGTGCGGGAAGCCCTGGCACATTCGCTCAATGTTGCCACGGTCAGTCTGGCGCAAATGACCGGCTATGAAAAGATCAGGGACCTGGCGATTGAGGCTGGAATCAACAAGAACATCAAGCCCACTCCGGCCATCGCGTTGGGGGCGTACGTGGCAACGCCGCTGGAGATCGCCGGGTCCTATACTGTTTTTGACAACTCCGGCGAGTACGAGCAGCCGCGGGCCATCCTTGCCGTCAACAATGCCGCGGGCCAGACGATCTATCGCGTTCCTGAAGTTTCCCGGCAAGTGCTTGACCCACGTGTCACCTTCCTGGTGGTAAGCTTAATGCAGAGTGTGATTAACGAAGGCACAGGGCAGGGAGTTCGAGAACGTGGCTTTATGTTACCGGCGGCAGGCAAGACCGGAACTTCCCATGACGGCTGGTTTGCAGGATTCACGTCGAACCTGATTGCGGTGGTTTGGGTCGGCTACGACAATGACCGGGAATTGAAGCTTCCCGGGGCAGCGTCAGCGCTTCCCGTGTGGACGGCATTCATGAAACGTGCGACAGCACTTCCGGATTATGATGACGTGCAGCCCTTTCCTGAACCGTCCGGCATTGTCAGTGTCCCCATTAACGATCAGGGCCAGTTGGCGGCTCAGAATTCCGGGGGGATGGTTCGCGACGAATTTTTCATCCAGGGAACCGAGCCCCATTCTCAAAATCCCATTGAGAAGGTTGGCGGAATTCTGGACCGAATCTTCCATCCTGGAAGGAGTCCAGCGGCAGCAGCTCCGGCGAACGTTGCGCCGGTACAATCAGCGCCGGCTGCGCCCCCCGTCGAACAGCAGAATCAGCAGGCGGCGCAGGAGAGTGGCCCCGTTCCAAAACATCCCGCTGCCCGGAAAAAGGGTGGATTCCTGCACAAGTTCTTTTCCATCTTTTCGGGCGGAGACTCCAGGCGCCAGTCTCAGCAAGCTTCGCCCAGCACGACGCCACCCTAAGGGAGACCGCCCGGTGCCGGGGAGGTGAACCATGAAACCGGGGACTTTGACCCGTGTGATCGGAGCTCTTCTTGGAGCTACGTTAGCGGTCAGCATTGCGAGCTGGGGGGCGCAAGACGGCCAGGCATTATCTTCGGAACGAACCCAGACTCTCCAGCAAGAATCTGTTCCGCACAGAAAACTTTCTGACGAGGAGCGGGGCGACATCTTCATGGCGCGGAAATCGTATACCAATGCCATCAAGTATTATTCCTTCGCGATGGAGTCCTATCCGCCTTCCCCGCAGAACAAACGGAAGCTTGCCGCCCTCTGGAACAAAACGGGTATCTGCTACCAGCAAGAACAGGCCTATAAGATGGCTCGCAAGGCTTACAAGAAGTCCATTCACCTGGACAAGACCTACGCGCGGCCCTGGAACAACCTGGGCACGACTTACTACCTCAACAGAAAAGTGAAGAAGTCCATTAAGTACTACCGTCACGCCGTCAAGTTAAGCCCGCTATCGGCCTCGTTTCACTTGAATCTGGGTACAGCCTACTTTACGCGTAAGAAATACAAGAAGGCGTTTGCGGAGTACCACACCGCCATTAAGATTGATCCCGGTGTCCTGGAACAAAATTCCCGGCAGGGGACCGCGGTTGAGACTCGGCAAGCCAGCGCCAAATTTTATTTCTATATGGCCAAAGTATTTGCTTCACTGGGCAATGCAAGCGAGGCGGTCCGATACCTGGAGCGCGCTATGGAGGATGGGTTTGACAACCGGGACCGAATTCTCAAGGATCCGGACATGAAGAAAATCAGCAAGGATCCCGCTTTTATCGCGTTAATGAAGAATCCCCCAGTTGCAATTAAGAACTGATGACGGGCGGGACATCCCGCCTGGAGTTGCTTCGAATGGAAAAGCATCAGCTCCCTTAAAGTGGTGTGCCTGCCAGTGCTATAATGGCCGCCGTCGGAATGAGAGATATGAAAGAGATATGAAGCTGAAGCGTCTTGGGTTGTTCTTTTTATTGTTGTTGTTGACTTGTGGGGGCCTGGAGGCGGCCTCACCCAAGGTCATCCTGGTATTCCCGCTGGAAAACATGAGCGGAAACGCCAATTTAGGTTGGATGTCGGAGGGCATCGCGAACCTTCTTGCCACCCGGCTGGCTTCTCCTACCCGGTACGTGATTCAGCGGAGTCAACGGGACACCGCGTACGAACAATTAGACTTGCCCCTCGAAACCCCTTTGACCCTTGCCAGCGAGTACAAGGTTGCCCAGGCACTGGGGGCGA
The DNA here is from genome assembly GCA_037379595.1 of Acidobacteriota bacterium. Lineage (GTDB taxonomy): Bacteria > Acidobacteriota > Terriglobia > UBA7540 > UBA7540 > SCRD01. The sequence continues at coordinate 6,661 of JARRJI010000073.1, forward strand.
ATATCGCGATCGTGGGACATTTTACGGTCGTGGGTGATCAGCTGACCACCCAGGTGCAATGGTTCAATATTCCGGGGCTGAAACTGTCCCCTCCCATCGTAGTGGCGGGCAAGATGATCGAATTGGATCAACTTGAAACCCGCCTGGCCTGGGAACTATTGGGATCGCAGGACAAGGACGCGATGGCCGGCACCGAGGAACAGTTCAGCAACCGTTTCCCGCCGGTTCGTCTGGATGCCTTCGAAAGTTATATTCGGGGAATCTTATCCACGGATTCCAAGAGCCGCGTCCATTTTCTCCAGCAGTCGGACCATCTTGATCCGAGTGATCACCGGGCGGCGTTTGAACTGGGGCGCTACTACTTTGACCAGGAAAGTTATGCGGATTCGGCCCAATGGCTCCAAAAACTTGATTCCGGCGATTCGGATTATGCGCAGTCGCTCTTCCTCCTGGGGACTGAAGAATATTTCCTGGGACATGATGCATCAGCCGAAAAGGTCCTGCAGAAGCTTGCTGTTACGGTCCCGCTTGGCGAAGTATTCAACAACCTTGGAGTTGTCGAGTTGCACCTGGGCCATTACGATCAGGCGCTGGCTGATTTTACCCGGGCTTTTCAAAAATCACAAAGCGATACCGATTACGCGTTCAACGTGAGCCTGACGCTATGGTATTTGAAGAAATACGACAAGGCTTCCCAATATCTTCACAAAGTTCTTGCCCAGGATCCCGAAGACGCCGATGCCCATACGCTTCTTTCCGAAGTGGCCGGCGAGTTGGGCGATGTCAAAACCCGGGAAAGTGAGATGGCGTGGATTTCCAATCATGGCCAGGAATCTGCCGACGACCCTTCGACCGATAGTAATGCGAACGGTGGGGATGCCGCCCCTGCGCTTTCACCGCGAATCAAGAAGAAGTATGATGGCAGGGCGTTTCGTCTGCTGGCGCTGGCGATCACTCGCGCCAGGCAGAGCCGGCTCGACCAGGAACCGGCCCATGTGGTCCGAAGTGACGGAGAAGCTCATTTGAAGCGTGGGTTGGACTTGCTCGCCGCGGGAGCGACCGCAAAGGCGGAACAGGAATTGACTCAGGCGGTGTTGCTGCTTCCCGGGGACGGCCAGGCGCATCAGGCCCTTGGCGAGGCGTACGAAAGGGAAGGGAAGCATACGCTTGCCGCGACCGAGCTGGAATGTTCGCTGAGGGAAGAGAATTCCTTCAAGGCGCACCTGTGGCTGGCGCGGGCGTACGTCTCTCTCGACCACTTGCAGCCGGCGTTGCAGCAGGCCCGGGCGGCTCTCCTGCTTGAATCTTCGAACGCCGAGGCCAAGCAACTTGTAAGTCGGATTCAGGCTCGACTTTCTGCACACAGAGACAAACCTTGAGAACAAAGTTTTGCAAACGGGTTCTCGGACTGGCCGTCTTCTTCGCGGGATTTCTTGTTACGCTCCCTCTGCGCTCTGCCCCCTTGGCCCCTGTTGTGGTCCGCATCAGGCTGGATGGCGTTGTCCAGGCCGTCAGCGCCGACTACGTTGTTCGCGGAATCGATTTTGCCAACCGGACGAATGCCAGCGCCATTCTTCTGGAACTGAGTACACCGGGCGGCCTGGGAGATTCCATGCGCGATGTCATCCGCGCCATCATGAGCTCGCGCGTGCCGGTGATTACTTACGTTTATCCCAGCGGCAGCCGGGCGGCCTCAGCAGGATTTTTCATCCTGCTTTCCGGCGATCTCGCGGTGATGGCTCCAGGGACCAACGCTGGCGCCGCGCATCCTGTGACGATTGGAATGATGCACATCGGGAAGACCGAGGAGACCAAGATCCTGAACGACGCTACGGCCTTTATCCGGACGATTGCTGATACGCGAGGGCGGAACGCCAAACTTGCTCAGGAAGGCGTCACCCAGAGCCTGTCGTTTACCGATCACGAAGCGCTGAAGGATAACCTCATCAACGGCATCGCCAACTCCCCGGAGGACATTTTCAAAGAGTTTAACGGGACCACCGTCAAGCGTTCCGACGGTTCGACCACCGTACTGAACCTGGCGGGAGCCCACATTGTCGATTACGAAATGCCATGGTTCAAGCGCTTCCTCTCCTGGGTTGCAGATCCGAACATCGCCTTTATTCTGGGTGCCCTCGGCGTACTCGGGTTGTATGTTGAATTTACCCATCCGGGCGGAATTTTGCCGGGCGTGGTGGGAGCTATTGCACTGGTTCTGTCCTTGTTTGGTTTTCACCTGATGCCCATCAATTACGCGGGCGTTGCACTCATCATTATCGGGCTGGCCTTGTTCGGTCTCGAAGCGTCCATAACTTCGCATGGCATCCTTGGAGCGGGAGGGATCGCTGCCATGCTTTTTGGATCGATGATCCTGATCAATTCGCCCTGGCCGGGCGCCAGGATTCACCTCTCGATTGCGCTCAGTGTGGTTCTGCCGCTGGCTGTCATTACAATCATTTTGATGCGATTTGCCTGGAAAGCGACCCGGAGTAAGAGCGTTACGGGCGAAGAAGGACTTGTGAATGCGGTCGGGGTTGCCCGCACCGACCTTGACCCCGGGGGCAAAGTCCTTGTTCACGGGGAATTGTGGGATGCAAGGGCCGAGCAGCGAATTCCTGCTGGCAGCCATGTGCGGGTTCAAAAGGTGGATGGACTCACTTTGATAGTTGAGCCGGTTGAAAAATCTGGATAGACTGTCCGCTGCCGGACTGTGGAACGATGGCCTGAGGGTTCGAGAAGAGTGAATGGACAATTGTAGCGCTGCTTCGAGGAATGGAGGATACCATCCCCCGAAAAGCGGAAGGGAGGAGTGATGGGCTATCTAGTTGCCGGGGTGATCATCATTTTCTATGCCGTTGCGTGCTTGAACGTGCTCAGGGAATACGAAAGGGCGGTTATTTTCCGCCTGGGCCGCGTCCAGCGGCCGGACAAGGGCCCTGGACTGATCTGGATCTGGTGGCCGATTGACAAGATTGTGAAGGTCTCGCTGCGGATTGATACGTGGGATGTTCCGTCGCAGGACATTATCACGCGAGACAACATCCCCGTAAAGGTAAATGCTGTGCTCTTCTACCGGATTATCAACGCCCAGCAGTCCGTCATTGAGCTAAAGAACTATCGTTATTCAATTGAGCAACTTGCGGCAACCACCCTGCGGGCCGTGCTCGGCGAAGTTGAGCTTGACGATCTGCTCTCGCAGCGTGAGAAGCTGAACCTGCGGTTGCAAACCATTATCGACGAGCAAACTGAACCCTGGGGCATTAAGGTGAGCCAGGTGCAGGTGAAGCAGGTGGACATCCCGCAAGATATGCAGCGGGCTATTGCGCGGCAGGCGGAAGCCGAGCGGGAACGCCGCGCGAAGATCATCAATGCCGACGGAGAATTCCAGGCGTCACAGAAGCTTTCGGACGCTGCAAAGATTCTGGCGGTTGAACCAGTAACCATTACTTTGCGTTATCTCCAAACTCTGGCAGAATTGGGGACGGAGAAAAATACGACGATTGTGTTTCCGATCCCGGTTGAGTTGTTGTCGATTCTGTTAAAGCCGCACGTAGCGCCGCCGGGCGGCCCAAGTTCCAGCAAACCCTGAACCGAAGGGGCAGGACGGAGACACCACCTGACGGAGGGAAATGGCTAAACGTACGGAGCGATTTCAGGAAGAAAAGGGACCCTCAGCGCGTCATCTGGTGATGATGTTTCTAGCGGCCGTAGCAGTTTGCGCAGTGTTTTTTTCACTGGGCTTTGTCGTCGGATATAACCACAGTCCTTCGAGGATAACCCCGGTCACTGAAAATGTCGGCAGCCCGGGCAATATCCCTCCGACGGTGAATCCTCCGGCTGAAGATTCCAGCCTGTCGCCAAACCAGAAGGTCCAGGCTGAGAACATTGGCCAGGAGGCGAGTTCCGTTCCACCGCCGGTGCGCCCCAAGCCTTTGCCGCCGGAACCCGCTGCGACGGCACCAACCCAGCCTAAGCCGGCAAAGCCCCCAAAGCTAGTTACCCGGGCGAAGCCAAAACACAAACCCGCTGCTGCAAAGCAACGACAATCCAAGCCGTCGCATGCGGCAGACTCAGGCGGGCGTTATGTGGTTCAGGTGATGGCCTCAAGGACCAGGGCGGATGCCGTGCGGCTGGTCAGGCTTCTCGAGACCCATGACTATCGTGTCTTCATTGTCAGCCCTCAGCAATCGCATGTGCCGGACCACCTCTATCGAGTTCAGGTTGGTCCATTTCCGTCCCGTGCTGCGGCCGAGCGTGCCCGCCATCGGCTGGAAGGGGAAGGCTTAAGGCCATTTATCTCGCACCAGGGATCTTGATGAGGCGGGAAGGCGTCTGCTCGAACCCGGGGAATCCCGCTGCCATCCAGGCGGACCTTGTGGGCACGCTGTAACCCAGGCTGTTAATGACCACTACCAATTTTTCACTCGCCAACTGGTTTAGGAAACCCTCGGTTCGCTATGCGGCAAGTGTTTTGAGTGGTCTGATCCTATATGCCTGTTTCCCCCTTGCCAATTGGACAGCGCTGGTCTGGGTGGCTTGCGTGCCGCTCTTGATTGCGGTGGTCACCGAGAGGCGCCGGGCCTACGGCTTCTGGTTCGGCTACTTGTCAGGAGCGGTCTTCCTTTCAGGAAGTTGCTACTGGTTTGTCAGTGTTTCATGAGCCCGTTCCTTTGGGTCGCGCTTGAGCTGGCCAGAACTTATCTCATTACCGGCTTCCCCTGGAATCTTCTGGGCTATGCCGTCCGCCCGGTTGGGCTGGAACAATTAGCTTCCGTGACGGCCGTGTACGGCCTTTCGTTTTTGGCCGTGACCACCAGCGCACTCGTTGCGTGGGTGCTTCTGGGGCCTCGCGGAAAATTTGCGTGGGCGGCCTTGTCCATCTGGGTTGCAGCTCTGGTCATCGGCAACTGGATACTGTTGCCGCCTCCTCCTCCGCCGGAGCCGAATGTCGCAGTAATGCTTCAGCCCAACATCCCCTTGGGACAGGAGGCCATGGAGAGGTGGGCTCCGTGGCGGAACCCCGAGCCCCTCGACAGTCTTGTGGTGAATAGTGTGAGGGCCAGCCTGAAGCCCGATGCGAGATCCGCCAGCCCGCGCCTTCTGATCTGGCCGGAGAGTTCAGCGCCCTTCTACTTCTCTCGCGACCCTATATTTCGCGGAGCCATGGAAGTTATGGCCAAAGAAGCGGATGCTTATGTGATTGCCGGGACGGTGACGTTTGCGGGGAAGGAAACTCTAGAGCCTCAGAACGCTGCAGTGGTTCTGGGTCCTGACGGGCGGCAACTGCTCGAGTATGATAAAATTCATCTAGTGCCCTTTGGCGAATATGTGCCGTGGTGGGCGTTCCCGGGAAAAGTTGGAAAGATTACCGCGGAAGTTGGCAATTTTGTTCCAGGAAAGTCCGTGCGGGTGGCGAAGACTCCTGAGGGATCGATTGGCGTTTTTATCTGCTACGAAGCGATTTTCCCTCAATTAGTGCGGAAGTTTGCTGCTGACGGTGCAGGCGTTTTAGTGAATATCTCAGATGACGGCTGGTACGGTGATTCGTCAGCCCCCTTTCAGCATTTTGAGATGGCGCGTTTCCGGGCGATTGAGAATGGGCGATTCCTGCTCCGCGACACCAACAATGGTATTACTGCGATTGTTGATCCTTACGGCAGGGTGCAGAAGGAAATTCCGCGGAACCTGAATGATATTCTGACAGGACATTTTCGTTACCTGTCGAAGAAGACATTCTACACGCAGCACGGCGACGTATTTGCGTGGTCTTGTGTTGTTGTGGCGGCCGCGATTTTTCTGGCCCTGGGAATCTTGCCGGGTTTACGGCGGGCACAGCAGGCTGAAGGCCAGGCCGACAAAGAGGAGACATTGTGATTGAGGAACTAACCAGAGAATTTGACGAGTTGAAACGTCGAGTCGAGGACCTTCGAGGTTTTCTTTGACGCCGCCCGGCAACGTCGAGAACTTGAGGCTGTTGAGAAGCAGATAGCCCGTCCTGAGTTCTGGGAAAATCAGCACAACTCTCAAAAAATCCTCACACAACGGAAGCGACTGGAGTCGGCCATTCAGGCGGACGAGCGTCTTGCCTCGAAGCTTTCCGACCTGGAGGCCTACTTTGAGCTGGCTGCAGAAGGTGAGAGCGTTTTGCCCGAGATCCGCGCTGAAATCGATGCCTTCCGGGCCGAAGTTGACCAGTTGGAAATCACGACGCTTCTTCCCAGCGAGAATGACCAGCTGAACGCGATTGTGACGGTCCACCCTGGTGCAGGCGGAACGGAGTCGCAAGACTGGGCTGAAATGCTCCTGCGCATGTACCGGCGCTGGGCTGAGCGGCACAACTTCAAATTTACCTTGAATGATTACCAGGCCGGTGAAGAGGCAGGGCTGAAGTCCGCAACTTTCACCGTAGCGGGAGACTATGCCTACGGGCTGCTGAGCGCGGAGAGCGGCGTGCACCGCCTGGTGCGCATCTCGCCTTTCGACCAGGCCGCGAGAAGGCACACCTCATTTGCCTCGGTGTATGTAAGTCCGGAAATCGACGAGAGCATCAACGTTGAGATCAAGCCTGAAGATCTGAAGGTTGATACATACCGTTCAACCGGGGCCGGCGGCCAGCACGTCAATACCACGGATTCCGCCGTCCGCATCACGCACATCCCGACCGGGACCGTCGCGCAATGCCAGAACGAGCGGTCGCAGCATCGAAATCGCGATATGGCCATGAAGTTCCTGCGCTCCCGACTTTACGCTCTGGAACTCCAGAAGCGGCGCGAGGCGGCGCAGAAACTTGAAGACTCCAAGGGCGAGATCGCCTTTGGCAATCAAATTCGCTCCTACGTGCTTCATCCATACCGCATGGTGAAGGACCATCGAACCAAATTTGAAGTGGGTGATACGGACCGTGTTCTTGATGGTGATATCGATCCTTTTATCCAGGCGTACCTGATGTCGCGTCGCACTGTGGCTAAAGCAGGATAGCATTCCTGTGCCGGCACAACCCGGCAATCGGAGCCGAGAAGACCGGGGAATGATCGAGTGAGTGCGCTGACAGCTTTCGGTTTGTTTGCGGTTACGGCCATGCTGGTGTGCTACGGGCTCGAGAAGCGCAGCCACTGGTTCATATTGGCTTTTGCTGCTTCGTGCATGCTGGGATCGGTCTACGGATTCCTCCAGGGGGCGTGGCCGTTCGGCTTGGTGGAATTCGTCTGGTCGCTGGTAGCGGTTCGGCGCTGGTGGCTGGAGAGAAATTCTAAGGAACTTGATACGAGCATTTGATTTCACCCGTTGGGGCTACACACGGAGTGAAATGTGAGTTCAGTGCGGGGCAGCGTTGATTCTGGGATTGCGACCGCCCGTTCCGCGTATCCACTGGCGCGCTTCGACCCCTCGGTGATGCAATTCGCTGCATTTCGAGGTGAAGAGGGTACCAAATGGTTGACGGTTTGCAAGGGGCTATGCTAGCGTTCATTATTTGCACTCAGGGCGTCATTTTCAACTAGAGGAAGGAGACCCACGTGGCGGGGCTTGATCATCACTACTTCTTTACTTCCGAGTCGGTGACGGAAGGACATCCCGACAAAGTGTGCGATCAGATTTCAGATGCGGTTCTCGACGCCGTTCTTGCAGCCGACTCGAAGGGCCGCGTTGCGTGTGAGACGATGGTTAAGGACCAGGATGTCTACGTGGTGGGCGAAGTGACAACGACCGCCCATCTCGACATCGAACGTCTGGTTCGGGATACCGTCCACAACATCGGCTACACGGACCCCGAGGGTGGTTTCACTGCCGACGCTTGCAAGGTTCATGTGAACCTGACGCGGCAAAGCCCTGATATCGACATGGGCGTTTCAACCGGCGGCGCCGGCGACCAGGGAATGATGTTCGGCTATGCATGCAACGACACCAAAGAGCTGATGCCATTACCCATCACCCTGGCGCAGAAGCTCTGCCTGCGCCTGGCGGAAGTCCGGCGCAAGGACATCCTCGATTTTGTCCGGCCGGACGGGAAATCCCAGGTGACGGTGGAGTACGAGGAGCACAAGCCTCTCCGGGTGGATGCCGTGGTGGTTTCGACGCAGCATTCGGCGAGCGTTTCCAATGAGACGCTCCGTGAAGGCATCATTGAGTGCGTCATCAAGCCGGTTATCCCGGCCGAGATGATGGATCAGAATACGAAATATCACATCAACCCTACCGGACGTTTCGTAACCGGCGGACCGGTGGGCGATTCCGGCCTGACAGGCAGGAAGATCATCGTTGATACTTATGGTGGATGGGCTCGGCACGGCGGGGGAGCATTTTCAGGAAAAGACCCGACGAAAGTGGACCGCTCGGCTGCCTACATGTCGCGCTACATCGCCAAGAATATTGTGGCTGCCGGACTGGCGACTCACGTGGAAGTACAGCTTGCTTACGCCATCGGTGTGGCCGAACCAGTGTCCGTGCTGGTCGATACCTTCGGCACGGGCAAAGTGAAAAATGGACGTTTGGTCGAGCTGGTGCGCAAGCACTTCAAGTTGTCGCCGCGCGGCATCATCGAGTCGCTTGATCTGCTCCGCCCGATCTACAAGAAGACAGCGGCGTACGGCCATTTCGGCAGGCCCGAGCCGGAATTTAGCTGGGAACGGACTGACAAAGCTGAGATTTTGCGGAAGGAGTGTGGTTTGTAATGCCTGTGACTGATAAGAAGAAAGCTTACGATGTTAAGGATTTGAATTTGGCCGCCAAGGGCAAGACCCGTATCGAGTGGGCAGGCCAGTGGATGCCTGTTCTGAAACTGATCCAGGCACGGTTCCTCAAGGAGAAGCCGCTCAAGGGTCTCAGGCTTTCCGCCTGCCTGCACGTCACCACCGAAACTGCTAATTTGGCGATTACGCTCCGCGACGGCGGCGCGGACGTTGTTCTCTGCGGACGATGGCGCCGATCTGGTGACGACCATCCTGAAGAAGGGGCAGGATCTGATCCCCAATGTGCTGGGCGGCACCGAGGAAACGACCACCGGCGTGATTCGGCTGCGGAGCATGGCCAAACAAGGTGTGCTGAAATACCCCGTGATCGCGGTCAACGATGCCGACACCAAGCACCTGTTCGACAATCGCTACGGCACAGGACAGTCAACGGTTGACGGCATCATCCGGGCGACCAATCTGCTGTTTGCTGGCCTGAAAGTTGTTGTTGCCGGTTACGGATGGTGTGGCCGTGGCTTTGCCATGCGGTCGCGCGGTCTGGGCGCGGATGTGATCGTGACGGAAGTCAACCCGACGCGCGCTCTCGAGGCCAGGATGGACGGCCTTCGCGTGATGCCGATGGCGGAAGCGGTCAAGATCGGCGAGGTGTTCGTGACCCTGACCGGCGACAAGTCGGTCCTGAGGAAAGAGCATTTCGAAGCGATGAACGATGGAGCGGTCATCGCGAACTCGGGCCACTTCAACGTGGAAATTGACATCCCGGACCTCGAAGCACTCGCCACTTCCAAGCGGCGGGTTCGCGACTTTGTTGATGAGTACACGATGGCGGACGGGCGCAAGATCTTTCTGCTGGGTGAAGGGCGGCTGATCAATCTGGCGGCGGCGGAAGGACATCCGGCGGTGGTCATGGACATGAGCTTTGCAGACCAGGCGCTATCAGCCGAATATCTTGCCAAGAACAGCAAGAAGCTGGAACCGAAGGTTTACGACGTCCCGACCGATCTCGACCAGATGGTAGCCACCTTGAAACTGGAGTCGATGGGCATTACGATTGATAAGTTGACTCCGGAACAGGAAGCGTACCTGGCATCCTGGTCCGAAGGAACGTAAGCCCACTGGAGCGACCACGATTGGTCGCGGGCCCAAAGAATTCGAAGAAAGCCAGGCAGGCGAGCGGGGGCTCTCCCCGCTTTTCTGCCCTGGGTAAGTGATGTGCCTGACCTCTTCATTTTTCAGGATACCGAAATCAGACTTCGAAAAGACTTGCATCGGAATAACGCTCAGGAAACAGAGATTCTGTTTCGAAGCAGGATTGCGCAATGAAACAGTTCGGTAAGCAGGCCTTGGATACGGCAAGCGCGGGCGGCGCGAGCTACGCGGACGTTCGCGTGATGGACATCCGGCAGCGCTACCTTTCAACCAAAAACGGCGAGACGGCGCAGGTCAGGGAATCGGAGTCGCAGGGCCTGGGCGTGCGCGTCATCGTCGATGGCGCCTGGGGATTTGCCTCAACGGACGATCTGTCGCGCCAAGGCATAGATGCCGCCGCCGCAAGGGCGGTCGAGATTGCACGGGCCAGCGCTCTTGCCAAGAAGCAGGACATCCAACTAGCTCCGGAATCGAAGACGGTTGACCGCTGGGAAGGTCCCTGCAAGATCGATCCCTTCTCAATTCCTGTGTCGAGTTGCCTGGACCTGATGCTGAAGATCGATGCCGAACTCCGCAAAGTGAAGAACATCACTCTTTCGGAAGTGGCGATGGATTTCAACCGCATCGACCAGCTTTTCATGTCGAGCATTGGCTCAGAGATCCGGCAGATCAAGAACCAGACTGGCACTGGATTTGTGGCCACCTCATTCGCGGGGAACGAAATCCAGCGGCGCTCTTATCCGAACTCCTTCGGCGGCCAGTATCAGACCAAGGGGTATGAGCTGATCGAGGAGCTGGACCTGCTGGGCAACGCTCCGCGGATTGCAGAAGAAGCGGCCGCTTTGCACACCTGCGATCAATGCCCGGCCGGCGAAATGGATATCATCCTGGGAAGCTCCCAGGTCGGCCTGCAGATTCACGAGTCGATCGGACACCCCATCGAGCTTGACCGCGTTCTGGGCAGTGAAGCAAACTACGCGGGCATGAGTTTCCTGACGCTCGATAAGCTGGGCAAGCTCAAGTATGGCGCTGACATTGTCAACGTAGTTGCCGATGCGACGCCCGCGCACGGGCCCGGGCTTGGCACGTTTGCTTATGACGATGAAGGAGTGCCGGGGCAGAATACGCCGATTATCAAGGACGGTTTGTTTGTTGGCTACCTGACTTCACGGGAGACGGCGGCGGCAATTGGCCAGAACCGCTCGAACGGTGCCATGCGGGCCGAGTCCTGGAACCGCATTCCACTGATCCGCATGACCAACGTCAGCCTTCTTCCGGGTAAGGGCGGCCTTGAAGACTTGATTGCCGGCACGGACGACGGCATTTACATGGAAACAAACCGAAGCTGGTCAATCGACGACCGCCGCTACAATTTCCAGTTCGGAACCGAAATCGGTTGGGAAATCAAAAACGGCAAACGGGTCCGCATGCTGAAGAATCCCAGTTACGGCGGGATCACCACCGACTTTTGGAATTCGTGCGACGCCATCTGCGGTCCTGAAGAGTGGACGCTGTGGGGCACGCCCAACTGTGGCAAAGGCCAGCCGTCGCAGACCATGGGGACCGGGCATGGCGCTTCGCCCGCGCGCTTCCGCAAGGTCCAGGTGGGCGTGGCGTATCCCACATAGCGGTTCTTTCCTGCGTTCTGTTCCAGATCTCATGGGACCGCGATCAGAGTCTGAAGTTTATTGGAAGAACAATGCTCACACGCGAACGTGCAAAAGAGATCTTCAAAAAGGTACTGAAGTATTCGACCGCTGACGAGACCGAAGCCTTTATCACTTCGACGTCGTATTCGTTGACGCGTTTCGCCAACAACTGCATCCACCAGAACGTTGCCGAAGAAGGCTTGTCTCTTTCCGTACGGGCGGTGGAGAGCCAGCGGACGGCTCGCGCCAGCACCAACAAGCTGGATGAGGATTCCATTCGCCAGGTCTGCGAAGCGGCGCTGGCGTTGGCCCGCCTTCAGCCTCCTAACCCTGAACTGATGCGCATGCCCGGCCCTCAAACGTACCGGGCTGTTGGCCGCTTTCACAGCGAGACCGCGGAACTGAGCCCCAAGGCTCGTGCGGAGACCGTTTGCGCGGCGATCGAACGCGCTGAGAAGGACAACCTGACCGCTGCCGGTGTCTATTCGAATGGCATTTCGGTCACGGCGCTGTTCAATTCGCGGGGACTCGAAGCATTCCATGAGGAAACGGACTCGGAATTTTCCATTACCATGCTGAAGGAGGGAAGCTCGGGCTGGGCCAAGAAGACTGCTCCCTCCTGCCTGGAGCTTGAACCGGAAGTCCTGGCGGACCGTGCGGCTCGCAAGGCTCTCGACAGTCAGGAGCCGAAGGATGCCGAGCCGGGCAAATATTGCGTAATTCTCGAACCGGCGGCCGTGCTGGACCTGTTGGGCTTCCTCTTTTTCGACTTTGGCGGACTCTCGGTTCACGAGCATCGAAGTTGCTTGACCGACCGCGAGGGCCAGAAGCTCTTTGGCGAAAACATCAACGTTCGGGACGATGTGTTCCATCCGCTGCAGACCGGTCCGCCCTTTGACGGCGAAGGTGTTCCCCGGCAACGCGTGACGCTCGTCGAGAAGGGAACGGTCAAGAACCTCGTTTACGCGCGGGCTACAGCACAGAAGATGGGCAAGGAACCAACCGGCCACGGCTTTCCGCTTCCCAACGAATATGGTGAGGCACCCATGAACATCGTCATGGACGGCGGCCGGACGAGCGTGGACGATATGGTACATTCCACACCCCGGGGGTTGCTCGTCACGCGCCTCTGGTACATCCGGGAAGTTGATCCTTACCAGAAAATTCTGACGGGTATGACGCGCGCGAAATGCTCAATCAGGTTGAGATGATGAGCGCGCCGCAGCGTACCGCCGGAGAAGAGTCGTTCGAAATGGTTGTTCCGGCAATGAAGCTTAGTGAGTTCAACTTCTCCTCTGCAACCAAGTACTGACTTGCGATCCGGTTGTGGCTTGACAGCCTTTTGGACCGGATGCTAGAAAAGCTATACAGACCCAATGGCGCTATCGTCTAGGGGTTAGGACGTGAGATTCTCAATCTCAAAACCCGGGTTCGATTCCCGGTAGCGCTACCAAGACCATCAGCACCAGGTCATATCTTTGTTCTCCTCAAACACGCTGTGGCCTCGTTCTTTTCCACAATGTTTGCTTGTTAGCTTTGCGAGTCTTGCGTTGAAACGGCGGCAAAGCCCGGAGGGTGGCAAAGCGGCCCCTACGGTACAAATACGTTCCCGAATACAGGGCCTCGGCGTTACAGCGGGATGTTGCCGTGTTTTTTGGGGGGCGTGGTGTCCTGTTTGTTTTCAAGCATGCGGAGCGCGTGGATGAGGCGAGGGCGGGTATCGCGTGGGGCGATGACGGCGTCCACGTAGCCGCGCTCGGCGGCGATGTACGGATTGGCGAAACGGTCGCGATACTCCTGCGCTTTTTCCCGGCGAAGTTTCCCCGGGTCTCTGGCGGATTGCAACTCGCGCCGGTTGACGATATTGACGGCGCCCTCCGGCCCCATGACGGCGATTTCGGCCGTGGGATAGGCGAGATTGACGTCGGTGCGGATGTGCTTGGACGACATCACGCAATAAGCTCCGCCGTAGGCCTTGCGGGTGATGAGGGTGAGCTTGGGCACGGTGGCCTCAGCAAAGGCAAAAAGCAGCTTAGCGCCCTGGCGGATGATGCCGCCGAATTCCTGCTGGGTGCCGGGCAGGAATCCCGGGACGTCTTCAAAAGTGATCAGCGGTATGTTGAAGGCATCGCAGAAGCGCACAAAGCGAGCGCCTTTGACCGAAGCGTCGATGTCGAGGCATCCGGCCAGCACGGCCGGCTGGTTGGCTACGATGCCGACGCTGTATCCGCCCATGCGCGCAAAACCCACCAATAGGTTTTTGGCGAAGTGCTCGTGAACCTCCAGAAAGTAGCCGTCATCCGCCACTCGGCGAATGATTTCCTTGATGTCGTAGGGCCGGTCGGACTCCGCCGGAACCAGGTCGTCAAGCTCCGGATCGCGGCGGTCGACAGGATCACTGGACTCGACGAAAGGCGGGTCCTCGCGGTTATTCTGCGGCATGAATGAGAGGAGTTCGCGCACCAGCGCCAGGCATTCGGCATCGTCGCCAGTGACAAAATGGGCGACGCCGCTGGTGGCACTGTGGGTCTGAGGCCCGCCCAGCGCCTCCTTGGTCACGTCCTCATGCATGACGGTGCGGATGACGTCGGGGCCGGTGACAAACATGTAGCTGGAGTTCTCCACCATCAGAACGAAATCCGTGATGGCGGGCGAATAGACGGCGCCGCCCGCGCAGGGGCCCATGACGGCAGAAATCTGTGGCACCACGCCGGACGCCAGCGTGTTGCGTAGAAAGATGTCGGCATAGCCGGCGAGGGAGGCGACGCCTTCCTGGATGCGCGCGCCTCCGGAATCGTTGAGGCCGATGAGCGGAGCGCCAACCTTCAGGGCCAGGTCCATCAGCTTGCAGATTTTGGCGGCGTTGGCCTCGCTCAACGAGCCACCGAAGACCGTAAAGTCCTGGGCGAAGGCATAGGTGAGGCGGTTGTTGACCAGACCATAGCCGGTGACGACGCCGTCGCCTGGAATACGCTGTGCGTCCATGCCGAAGTCGCGGCACTGATGCTCGACGAATTTGCCGACCTCCTCGAACGTGCCCTCGTCGAACAAGAGGTCCAGGCGCTCGCGGGCAGAGAGCTTGCCTTCATCGTGCTGCCGGGCACGCCGCTGCTCGCCACCGCCGGCTTCGGCTCGCGCGTGCAGTTTGCGAAGTTCTTCGAGTTTTTCTTCGAGTTTCAAAACGTCAAGCCTCGGAAATTCTCTGCCTACCCGGAATCTGCGGTTGTAAAACCCTCACCCACCGCTACACGGTCTCCCCTCACCCACAAGCGGGCGAGGGCTGTTATCCATGCGGGAGACCATTACCCGCCGCTTTGGGGTCCTCCCTGTTCGACCGGCTGGGCATCGAGTGGTGGCGGAACCTCGGCAGCCTCCGGCTGGCGGAGGTCGATGCCCCGGATTCCCGACCATTCTTCGCAGACGACGATTGAGTTGCTGGGATGCTTCACGTCGTACTTGGCGCTGACGGCCCGGCCCATCAGACGAGCGGCGACGGCCGCAACCCGGGGCATGGTGGAAACATCCTGTGCAACTTTGTAGCTGACGCCTGCAATCTCATAGCGGTAAACCAGTTGCAGCGGCACGGCGTTTTCACCTTCCGGCTCAATCAGGCCGACAATCTCGCCGGCGGTGATGCGACCGGTGCGGCCCAGCCCGATGCGGCGAAGGCGTTCAAGTTCAGCCGGATCTTTTTTGCGGCGCAGCTTCAGAAAGATGACTACGCCAGCGCCAATAAGAATTGCTCCAGCGCCCGCAACCAGTCCAATTGTGAGAGGCGACCAGGGTTTCATTGTCGATTTCCCCTTTTGGAGTCCCGGTCTGTCCCTCCCAGCAGACGATTCATTCTCAAGATTTCCGGCAGCGTGTTTCGCTAGCCGTTTCGGCGCAATTATACCATTTTGCGTACGGCCATGCTTCGTGGCGCTCAAGGGTTTCGGGACGAAGGCGTCTGGATGTTCACGAGCTTTGAGCGCGCGCCCTCGTTTCCGTCAAGATCGACGGCCGTAATGGCGTATTGGTAGTGATGGCCGGGCGCGACAGTAGCGTCATGAAAGATCGGTGTGGGCACCATTTGCTTGTTGATGCGCTTGAACGGCCCGCCGTCGGCGCTTCGGTAAACATTGTAGCCGGCAAGGTCGCTCTCCGTGTTGGCGTTCCAGAGCAGATCGACTGCGCCCGCGGCATTCACGGCCGCAAGGCCTGTGGGGGCGGCGGGCGGAAAAACATCGCGCGGCTTGATGCCGACTGCCGCGGACGGCTCGCTTTCCGCCGCCATATCTCTCAGGGATGTGACCGCGCTGACGCGGAAATAATACTGCGTGCCAAAGTGAAAGCTCTTGTAGTCGAAGTGAGTGGAAGCGGTTTACCGAGCAACCGATAGGAATCGGGTTTGCCGGTGGGGCTCTGGTAGATTCGATAGCCGGAAAGGTGTGCAGGCTGGGAACCGCTCAGGGTTTCAACCGGCTTGTCCCAGGTGAGCAGAAGCGCCGTCTGGCTGCCTTTGACAGTGAAATTCGTGACCGGCTCGGTGACATCGAGCAGCGTTGCCTGGGCTAGATTTGAAGGTTCGCTTTTGCGCGGGTGTCCCATGAATCCGCGCGTGAAGGTGATCACCACGAAGGAGTAGGTCGATCCCTGCTGCCCGCGAAATTCCTGCGGAGAAAGCTGGAGCGGATACTCCAGCTTGCCGGCGCGTGTGTAGCGGGACAATTCACGAGGCAGCAACGATTGCCACGGGGCAGCGCTGGTGTCGGGCGCGGCCGGCTTCTGACCTGCGGGCGCGAGGGTGCGAAAGATGTCGATCTGGACCGGCTTGGTGAGCCGCTCGCCGTCGACAGCGAGAGTCGGCAGGGTGAAAGTGATCCGGATGGTCCGGCCCACCTGGGTTGCGGCGAGGTCTTTGATCTGCTCCGGGATTTCAACGCGCGGAGGCCGGGGCGGGGCCTGCACACCGCAACCCACAAAGGTCATGACCAGCACTGCCAGCAATGCGGCCCTCGCCCACCGCGACGAACAGAAACCCCAAAGTCTCCCGCAGGGCGAGGTTTGGGCACGTGGGGAAAGGCGCCGGAAGGGAAGCGGATGGGCAAAATGATTTGCAGTCGGGGCGAGATCGCCGCCGGAATCGGCTGTTCGCGGTTGAGAGTTCACAGAATGTAGCGGCTGAGGTCCTGATCCTTTACGATTTCGGCAAGCTGCTTTTTGACGTAAGCGCCGTCGATTCGCACCGTCTTCTTTTTCAGGTCAGGGCCCTCAAAGGAAATTTCGTCCAGAAGCTTTTCCATGATGGTGTGAAGTCGCCGGGCGCCGATGTTTTCCGTCTGATCGTTCACCTTGGCGGCGAAGCTGGCGATTTCATCCAGCGCATCGTCGGTGAAAGAGAGCTTGATGCCTTCGGTTTCCAGCAGCGCCGCGTACTGCTTGACCAGCGCGCTTTTTGGCTCTTTCAGAATGCGGACGAAATCGTCGACGTTCAGGGAACCGAGCTCGACACGAATCGGGAAGCGCCCCTGGAGCTCAGGAATCAGGTCCGAGGGCTTGCTGACGTGGAAAGCGCCGGCGGCGATGAACAGGACGTGGTCCGTGCGCACCATGCCGTACCGGGTGTTGACCGTGGTGCCTTCAACGATGGGCAGGATGTCGCGCTGCACGCCCTCGCGGCTGACGTCGGGTCCGGCGCCGCGCTCGCGGCCGGCGATCTTGTCGATCTCATCGAGGAAGATGATGCCGGATTGCTCGGCGCGCTCGACGGCGGTTCGCGTGACCTGGTCCATATCAATCAGCTTGTTTTCTTCTTCCTGGATCAGGTATTCCATCGCTTCGGAAACGGGCATGCGCCGCTTCTTGCTGCGCTGGCCGAAGAGGCCGGGGAGCATGTCCTTGATGTTGATGTCCATCTCCTCGATGCCCTGCGAGGAAACGATTTCGAAGGCCGGGAAGCTGCGCTCGCGCGCATCCACTTCCACCTGCCGGCCATCGAGCTTGCCCTCGCGCAGTTGCGCGCGGAGCTTCTCGCGGGTGCGCTTGAACTGTTCGGCGGCCGCGGCGTAACCGTTGCCGGGCTCGGCCTTATCCGGAAGCGGCGGAGTGGGTGCCGGTAGTAGAAGGTCCAGCAGGCGCTCTTCGGCGTTCTGCTCAGCCTTTTCCGCCACTTCGTCGATTTTTTCTTCGCGGACCATGTCGATGGAAATTTCCACCAGGTCGCGAATCATCGACTCGACGTCCCGACCTACGTAGCCAACTTCTGTGAACCGCGAGGCCTCCACCTTGATGAAAGGCGAATTGGCCAGGCGGGCCAGGCGGCGTGCGATTTCGGTTTTGCCGACGCCCGTGGGGCCGATCATGATGATGTTTTTGGGCAGAACTTCTTCTGCGAGCTCGGCGGTCAGCTTCTGGCGGCGCATGCGGTTGCGCAGAGCGATGGCAACGGCGCGCTTGGCGTCTTTCTGGCCGACTACGTATTTGTCGAGCTCCGTCACGATCTGGCGAGGCGTCAGCTCGTCGAGCATTGTTGCGGTTTCGATGTTTTCAGGCAAATAAAAAACCATTCCAGCTTTCCGAGAATTTGCAGGCACTAAAGCTCCTCGATGGTGCTCTGCTCGTTGGTAAAGATGCAGATCTGGCCCGCCAGGCGCATGGCTTCCTCGACGATGTCGCGGGCGCTCATTTTGGTGTGTTTGGCCAGGGCGCGCGCGGCCGCCACGGCGTAAGGCCCGCCGGAGCCAATGGCCACGATGCCATCGTCGGGCTCAATCACGTCGCCGTTCCCGCTGACCAGATAAGTGGCCTTCTGGTCGGCAACAATCAGCAGGGCTTCAAGATGGCGCAGGGCGCGATCGGTTCTCCAGTCCTTGGCCAGCTCGACCACTGAGCGGCTCAGGTTGCCGTGATATTCTTCGAGTTTCTGCTCAAATCGCGAGAAGAGCGAAAGCGCATCTGCCGTGCTGCCGGCGAACCCTGCCAGCACCTTGTCGTTATACAGGCGGCGGATTTTCTTGGCCTTGTGCTTGATCACGCTCTCGCCCATCGTGACCTGTCCGTCGCCTCCCATCACGAGATTATTGTTCCTGCGAACACAAAGAATTGTTGTGGATCTGATCAACCGTTGACGCGCCAAATTGCCTCCGAACGGTCATTATAGCAGATGGGGCAGGGTCTCAGCGGGGGGGCTCAAAATAGTTTGCAGGAACATCCTGGTTGTAGCGAACGTTGTTCCTGTAAATAGCGCCGATGCGCTCGCCATTGAGGGTCCGGACGACGCTCATCGGGGTCATGATGCCATCGAATTGCTGGTAGTCACTGTAGTCGTCGACGTACTCATCCCAATCGTCCTCGCGCGTGTTCTGCAGGCGATAAGTGACGCGCAGGGGAAGATAGTTTGAATGGCGAAGGTAGAGCTGGATGCGGTCATTTTGCGCGTCGAAGATCTCGATGACATAAGCCGGCCGGTTGGCAACGAAGTCCACACCGTGGTCCAGAATCAGTACGCCCTTCTGTTTGATGAGCGTGCGAAAAAGGTTGTCGAGGCCGAAGCGATTGGCGATCTTCCACGCCTGTACCTGTTTGGGAAGCTGGCTGGTCCGGCCGTATTGGTCGAGTTCCCAGGCCTTGTCGCCATTGTTGATCAGAATGACCGGCTTGCTCTTCCCATAGCTGAACCGCCGCTTGTCGGGAGGCTCGTAGGTGCTCTTAAAGGGCTCAAGGCCGGCCATCTGGCCGTAAGAAAAGGCGTAGGCGCGCCCCGTGGTGTAAACATTCTTAAAGTTCAGGAAAGCCGGCCCGCCCAGTGCCTGAATGGCATGATTCAAAAGTTCCTGCGCTTTGGGACTGATGCGCGAAGGCAGCGAGGGCGCCGGTTTCTGCTGCGCGGAAGGCGGTGTGCCCGCCCAAACGATCGAGACCAGGCAGGTACAGGCCAGGATTCCCAACATGACTTTCTTGTTCTTACCCACAGAGAATGCTCCCTCCATTGATATTGATGATTTCTCCGGTTAGATAAGTTGACATCTCCGAGGCCAGAAACAAAATGGGCATAGCTACTTCCTCGGGGCGGGCGAAGCGGCGCAGCGGGATCGCACTGGTCGCCTTGCGGCTCTCCGAAGGTTTGCGGAGAATGGGTTTGGCCATGTCGGTATTAACCCAGCCCGGGGCCACAGCGTTCACCAGAATGTTGTGCGGAGCGAGTTCAGTGGCAAGCCCCTTGACCAGGCTGATGACGCCGCCCTTCGCGGCTCCGTAATGCGTGTGGAAGGCCTCGCCGCGCTGGCCCGCCGTGGAAGAGACCGCAATGATTCGCCCTCTTTTCTGCTGAATCATGCGGGGCGCGGCGCATCGAATCACCGAATAAACTCCCTTTAGATTGACGGCCACCATTTTGTCCCACTGGCTTTCAGTCATCTCTTCGATTCGCTCAGGATCAGCATTCCAGATGCCGGCGTTTGCCACCAGGATATCCAGCCGGCCAAAGCGGCCAATCGCCTTATCGATCAGCTTTCCGGCGCTGGCCATTTTCGAGACATCCGCGCGGACGGCCAGCACTGAGCCTGGCGCATTGCTGCACGCATTCGCAACTTCCCGAGCGGCGGCTGCTGATCGCAGGTAGCTGAACACCACCTTGCAGCCCGCTTCAGCAAACAGCTTGACCGTAGCCGCGCCGATGCCTCGCGAGCCTCCTGTAACGACCGCAACGTGGTTTTCAAGGGTGATTCTCATCGAAGTTTTGATGCCTGACCGACATCCATAGTTATTTTAGACGAAGCTACAGCACTGGTGTTCCCAGCGCCGCTACGACCCTCACCCACTGCCCCGCGGTCCCCCCTCTCCCGATCTGAGAGGGCGGTGTGGTGCGGAAGCTTTTTCCAATCCCGAAACAATCTGTTCCCGCACGCGCCGGGAGAGATCGCTCGCGTCGTGGACGGTGAGGCCGGCGGTGGGAATTGCCTTGTGAATGATCACCCGCACCTTGCCCGGTCGGACGTGGTAAGTGTCGGGCACCAGAACGTGGCGCGATCCGACCAGCGTGATGGGCACGACCGGAACGCCGGATAAAATTGCCAGGTAGAAAGTTCCGCTCTTGAAGGGCAGCATCTCGGTGGTGCGGCTCCGGCTGCCTTCGGGAAAAACGACGACGGGGCGGCCCTCCTTGATTCTCTTCGCCGCCTGGTCAAAACCTTTGAGCGCCTCGCGTGGCCGCCCGCGATCAACCGGAATGTGCCCGGAGCGTCGCAGGTGCCAGCCAAGAAAAGGAATGTGGAACAGGGAGCGCTTGGCCAGGAAGCGGAACTGGACCGGCAGGCTGACAAAGAGGATGGGAATGTCCATGGCGCTGGGATGGTTGGAGCAGAAGATGACGGTCTGCTGCGGGTCGACGTTCTCCAGGCCTTCCACGCTGAGGTGAATCCTGCTGGTCTTGAGAATCAGCCACGACCATGCCTTTGCGCAGCCGTGCTGCCAGCGGCCGTGCGCATCAAAAAAGGAGCCGCAAAGCGAGAAGGTACCGCAAACCGCCGTGTAGAAATAGATCAGGAGGTCGGTAAAGAAGAGGGAACGAGCGTAGCTGAGATAGTACCGGAACCGCGAGCCGCTGGATGATTCACGGGCGGGCGTCGGCGAAGTCAATTCCATGATGAAGTCAGTAGCGCTCTGAAAGGACTTCCGGCGGCGCCAGATTGGCCGGATCGAGGCGGCCTTCAGAGATAGCCTTTTTGATTGCGCCCACTAGAAAAAGCGATCCCGCCACCAAAACGATATCCTCCGGCAGGGAGGAATAAACGGCCTGCTCAAGGGCGCGCGCCGGGTCCGGTTCGACGACGATCTCGCCGGGCCGAACCTTCACCGCGGCCATGATCGCCTCCGGCGTTGCCGCCCGGTCAAGATCAGGCCGAGCAAGAAAAACCGTGTGCGCAAGCGGGAAAAGGATGCTGCTGATTTCGCCGATTGCCTTGTCGCGCATGGTTGCGTAAACCAACTGGAGCCTTCGTCCATCCAGATGGCGGTGGTAGAATTCAGCCACTTCGCTTGCTGCGGCGGGATTGTGAGCGCCATCGAGCATGATCAGCGGGCGTTGCCGGATGGTTTCCATGCGGCCCGGCCAGACAGCAGCCCGCAAGCCCTCGCGAATCGATTCCGGCGAAAGACGGAAACCTTCCCGGCGCAGAACCGTTGCGGCAGTCGCCGCGGCGATGGCATTCTTCACCTGGAACCTTCCGGGCATCTTCAGGGTGACGCCGGGCAGGGAACAGCCATCGATTTCCAGGTCGAAACCGTAGCGCCCGTCCAAATGGAAAATGTTGGAAGCCCCCCGGAGACCGCCAGTCTCGATCAACTGCACTCCAACTTCCCGGGATTTGCGGCGTATGACTTCGACCACGTCGGGATGCTCACAGCCGGAGACCACCACGCGGCCGGGCTTGATGACCCCGGCTTTTTCACCGGCAATGGCGACGTGGGTATCCCCCAGAAATTCCTGATGGTCGAGATCGACATTGGTGATGACGGCGACGGAGGCGTCCGTTACGTTGGTGGCATCGAGACGGCCACCCATGCCGACTTCCAGCACCGCAAAATCGACGGCGGCGCGCGCAAAGTGCTGGAAAGCTGTTGCGGTCAGGTACTCAAAAAAACTGGGGCGATGGGCCAATACGCCGGCCGCGATCAGGCTTTCGATGGCGCGATGAACTTGGGTAAAGGCTGCCGCAAAATCTTGATCGGATATCTCACAGCCGTTGATGCGAACCCTTTCATTGACTCGCACCAGATGCGGCGAACTGTAGAGGCCGGTGCGATAGCCGGCATGTTCAAGCATGGCTGCCAGCATGGCCGAGGTTGATCCTTTGCCGTTGGTTCCCGCCACGATGGCAGTGGAATAGTGGCGCTCGGGATTGCCGAGGGCTTTGAGGATAGCCCGAATCGGTTCGAGTCCGAACTTTTCGCCGTGCAGTTCATGCCCTCGCGCCCAGAGGATGTTCAGGCATTTTTCGTAAGGAATAGCGGAATGAAGCGGGGACAGTTCGTTCATTTGCGGGCTTCGGATGAGTTCCAGGCTCCCATAAAATCGAGTGTTTTTGACAAATAGGCTTTAAGTTCCATCCTGGGGACGATGGCGTCGAGCATTCCGTGTTCGAGCAGAAATTCGGCGGTCTGGAAGCCCTCAGGCAGCTTCTGGCGAATAGTCTGCTCGATGACGCGCGGACCTGCAAAGCCGATCAGGGCGCCGGGTTCGGCAATGTTCAGGTCACCGAGCATGGCAAAGCTGGCCGTGGTGCCGCCGGTGGTCGGGTTGGTTAGTATGGAGATGTAAGGCTTGCGCACCTCATCGAAGCGGGCAAGTGCCGCGCTGATCTTGGCAAGCTGCATCAGGCTGATGATTCCCTCCATCATGCGGGCACCGCCCGAACAGGAAATGACCACCAGGGGTAGCTTCTTTTCGATGCAACGATCGACGGCGCGTGCGATTTTTTCTCCCACCACGGCGCCCATGCTTCCGCCGATAAACTGAAAATCCATCGCACAGATGATAACCGGTTTGCCGTCCAGGTTGCCCTCGCCAACGCGGACCCCGTCCTTCATGCCTGTGGCCCTTTCGGCGGCCTTCAGGCGGGCGCGATAGCTTTTCCTGTCTGCAAATGCCAGAGGGTCGGGAGAACTCATGCCGCAATCTTGCTCGGTGTATTTGCCATCGTCAAACAGCATAGCGAGGCGCGCCGCAGAACTCATTTTGAAATGATAGTTGCACTTGGGACAGCACAGGAGGTTCTGCTCAAGGTCCTTCTTCCAGAGAATCCGTTTGCAGGATTCGCACTTGGTCCACAGACCTTCGGTCTGGGCGCGCTTCTCCGGCGGAACTGTTTCAAGAGGTTTTTTCTCTTTTCGAAACCAGGTCATGGAAAGTCCGATTCCCCTCGCGTAACTCCCGCCCGAAATCATCCGGCGGGGCGCAGAGTTCAGTATTCAATCCCCCGCTGGGCGAGGATACCCTTTTGATAGGGGTGCTTCACTTCCCGCATTTCCGTCACCAGGTCGGCGCACTCCACAATCGAAGGATGCGCGTTTCGGCCGGTCAGGATCACGTGGACCATCTCCGGCTTTTGCTTCAGGGCGTCAACCACTTTCGCGGGATCGAGCATCTTGTAACTGACCGCATAATTGATTTCATCCAGGATGACCAGATCATACTCGCCGCTGGTGATGGCCTGACTCGCAAACTGCCACGCTTCTTCGACCATGCGGACATCTTCCGGGTCCGGCTTCTCCACGCCAACTTTGACGAATCCCCGGCCCATGGGCAATATCTTCATCCTGTCTTCACCGAGCATCTGGCAGGTATCCAGCTCGCCATAGTGCCAGGAACCCTTGATGAATTGTACCATCAATACCTTGAGCCCCTGGCCGACCGCCCGAAAAGCTGTGCCGAGAGCCGCCGTGGTTTTCCCTTTGCCGGGCCCCGTAAAGACAATGATCAGTCCTTTTCTGACTTCAGGCAATGCAAATCCCTTCTTGGCTGGTGGAGTCTAACACTCTTAGCGGCGAGTTTAGCTCGCCATAAGGCGGCCTGAAGCGACCGCTACGTCAAAGTGTACCACTACCCCTTTCTTTCGGCTTACGGTTCAGCGGGCGTAAGGAAAGCCCCGCAGGATTGTGAACCCGCGGTAGACCTGCTCCAGCAGCAGCGCCCGGGTCCAGTCATGCGTCAGGGTCATGCGGGAGAGGGAGAGCAGAACGTTGGCCTGGTCCCGGAAAGGGGAAGAAAAACCGTCCGCTCCGCCTATTACGAAAGCTATCTCGCGCGTTCCATGCACGCCCTGGTCGCCCAGCCACATGGCAAATTCCCTGGACGTCCACTCGGCGCCCTGGGGGTCAAGGAACACCCGGGTACTGTCGCCTATCTTCTGCAG
>JARRJI010000073.1:31096-41597 GCA_037379595.1 Acidobacteriota bacterium
TGCTTGCTGCCTTGCTTTTTGGCTTCTTGGCCTCAGCAAGTTCTTCAATGACAATGTCGGTGAATTTCGCGATACGATTCGTGTATTCGGTCACGAGCGCGCGCAGGTGCGGGTTCTTCGTTTTGCCTTCCCAGAATACTCGAATGCGCATGAGCCTGCCAATCAGTTGCCGTAAGTCACGCTGCCATGCGGAAAGCCGGTCGAGCGTGCGGCGGTTCAGCCCTTGGGAACAGGGACCCGCCGGGCCGATTTCCACAGCCGTTCCAGATCGTAAAAGTCGCGAGCGCGTTCCAGGAAAATGTGGACCACGAAATTGAAGTAGTCCATCAGGATCCACTCCGACTGGGCATACCCTTCCAGGTGTGCGGGGAGGAGGTCCGACTTCTTTTTCAGTCGCTCATGAATCGCGTCCGAAATGGCGCGCGTGTGGCGGGTAGAAGTGCCGCTGCAAATCAGGAAATGATCTGTAAAAGAGCAGATGTCTCCAACTTCCAGCACGGTCAGGTTGACCGCCTTTCGGTCCTGGGCAGCACGAATCGCTTCACGCAAGTTAGCCGTCATTTTCCTCCACGCAGATGGTTTGCCGAACTGTACAGTCCTTCTTTGAGTATATATTGTTCGACTTGCGGAGGCACTAAACCTGCAATACTCTGCTTCTTCTGAATGGCCTGACGCAAATCACGCGACGCCACCGGAACCTCCACATCGCGCAGAATGTGCAGGGTGGTGCGGCGCAAATGAATCTGGCGCGCGCTTGTCATGGGGCGCCGCTCATCGCGCAAGTCGTGTGGCACCACTTTTTCAAGTTCATGATTTTCGAAGCCCGGCCGTGACACCACAATAAAGTCCGCGAGGCCGAGCAGGCGGCGAAACTGTTTCCAGTGCGGCAGATCAAGCCAGGCGTCGATCCCGATCAGGAAGTAGAGGCTGTCATCGGGCTTGAGCATGCGCCTGACGCGCCGCACGGTATCGATAGAATAGTGGGGTCCGGTGTGCAGGTCCGGCGATTCCAGCAGAGAAGGGACGAACCGAGGATCTTCCGCGCAGGCCAGCGCCACCATCGCATAACGATGCTGGTAACCAGTGAGCCCATTTGAGGTCTTGTGAGGCGGGTGCCCGGTGGGGACAAACAGAATCCTGTTCAGGCAAAACTTTCTCGCAGCCGCCTTTGCTGCCTGCACGTGGCCGGAGTGAATCGGGTCGAAGGTTCCACCAAAAATCGCAATTCTCAATCGATCGTCAGTCCTGCTGGTTGTTGGCCAAATCTCAAACTACAAATTTGAAGTTTCAACTCTGAAATTTCAAGTTTGAAATCTTAAAGCTCAAATCTCGGAATCGGGGTCCTCAGGAAGGCTGGGCCGGGGAATCTCCTGCAGCCTGTCCCATGCCGCGCGCTTCAGTTCTTCGAGTCCTTCTCCGGTTACGGAGGAAATCTCGTAAAGCGGGCGCCGCTCTTTGTGGCAAAACTCGCGCAGCGTGAACAATCGGTAACCGTCGCCGGCGGCATCCACTCGTGAAGCTACCATCAGCATCGGCTTTCTTGCAACTATCGGGTTGAAACTCTCCAGTTCCTTAAGGATCACGGAGTAGTCCTCAACCGGATCACGGTCAACGAATTCCGCCACGTCCACGAGGTGCAGCAGCAGCCGCGTCCGTTCCACATGCTTGAGGAACCGGTCGCCCAGACCCCGGCCCTGATGAGCGCCTTCAATGAGTCCGGGAATGTCTGCCATGACAAAGGAATTTTCTTCATCAACGGCCACCACGCCCAGGGAAGGCTCGAGCGTCGTAAAGGGGTAATCGGCAATCCGTGGGCGAGCAGCGCTGACGCGTGAAATCAGCGTCGATTTGCCGACGTTCGGAAATCCCACCAGGCCCACGTCTGCCAGAAGCTTTAACTCC
The DNA here is from genome assembly GCA_037379595.1 of Acidobacteriota bacterium. GTDB lineage: Bacteria > Acidobacteriota > Terriglobia > UBA7540 > UBA7540 > SCRD01. Next base: position 32,999 of record JARRJI010000073.1, read on the forward strand.
AGCTTCAGATCGCGCTCTTCGCCGGGCGTTCCGGGGTCGGCCCTTCGCGGAGCCTGATTCGTAGGCGTGGCAAAGCGGGCATTACCGCGGCCGCCTCGGCCCCCCTTTGCCACTAGGAACCGTTTCTCCGGAATGTCAAAGTCAACCAGCTTGTCTTCGGTCGCGACGTCATAAACCACGGTTCCCGTGGGAACCTGGATCACCAGGTCCTCGCTGTTCTTGCCGTGACGGTTGGAGCCCTCGCCGTGCCCGGCGCGGCGCGCGCGAAATTCCTTGTTGTAGCGGAATTTCAGCAGGGTGTTGAGGTGCTCGGTGGATTCCAGGAAGATGCTGCCTCCGTCGCCCCCGTCGCCTCCGCTGGGACCTCCGCGCGGGACGTACTTCTCCCGCCGGAAAGCGACACAGCCGTTTCCGCCGCCACCCGCCGCCACGTGGATTCTGGCTTCGTCGACGAACATCAGGAAACCTTCCGCGGCACCAGGGACAAAAATACCCCGCGTCCGGTTCTCAGGTGAGAATCGATTTCGGCGCTCAGGGTCGCTTGGTGATGCCTGAAAAAAGAACTGCGGTGAGCGTTCCGCCGGAGCGATTTGCCCACCGCGCGCAGGATTCAGTTGGATGACGGGATCAGAATACTTACAAAACGGCCCGCGCGGCCCTTGTCTTCAAACTTGACCACGCCGGAAACTTTGGCATAAAGCGTGTCGTCCTTGCCGATCCCCACGTTGTTTCCGGGCTTGAGCGGGGTGCCGCGCTGGCGAACCAGGATCGACCCACCGCTGACCATCTGCCCGTCAAAGCGCTTGACACCAAGCCTCTGGGCGTTGGAGTCCCGCCCGTTTCGCGAACTTCCTAAACCTTTTTTGTGTGCCATAAAAATGCCTCGTTTTTTGTTGTGCCCTGGGCCTTGTGATTAAGGCGCGACAATCTCGTCGATCTTGACTGCGCTGTAAGCCTGCCGGTGGCCGATTGTCCTGCGATATTGCTTCTTGCGCTTGTACTTCAGGACTCGGATCTTGGCGGCGCGGTCGTTTTCGACGATGGTCGCCGTCACCTTGGCGTCTTCCACCAGCGGCGCACCCACCACCAGCTCCTTTTTGCGCACGGCAAACACGTGGTTGAACTCCACACCGGACCCAACCGCCCCTGGAAGTTTTTCGACCCGGATGACGTCTCCCGGCGAGACCTTGTACTGCTTGCCACCCGTGCGAATGATTGCATACATAGATAGACACCTCTCCGTTGTTGACAGAAAACAAGCTATTTTAGCCTTGATCGGGATGCGCTGTCAACGAGTTGAGGCATCCGGCCAGACCACTCAGCGCGAAGGACCCTTGGAATCGGTGGCCTTGACCTTTTGCTTCAAACGCGTTGCTGGCTGCGCCTTCAAGCGGGCCTTCAGCAACTGGGACTTCCTGTCCGTCCGCTTGCCGAGTTTTTGATTCAGAAACCGGCCCTTGCTCATACCTATCCCCTAAATTCAGTTTAGGCCTTTCTTTCCCGGGAAATGAAGGAGAACGTTCTCGAAGTTTGCCCTGAGCAAAAAGCAGATTTCTCGCTGCGCTCGGAATGACATGCCGGAAAGCTTCGCCTGAGGCATGGAAGGAGTGCGCCTCAGGCGAGGTCGATTTCGAGTTTTGTAACGGAGGCGGGCTTGAACGTCCAGGTAAAGCGCGAGCCTGAAACGTTTGCCGGCTCTTCCGCGGGGTGTACGGCATTCGGATGATTGAAGTCGTTGTGGGCGTGAATATCCGCATTGGTCAGCACCGTTGCCCGGCCGGACCGCGCTGAGGCGCCATGGAGGGTGATTTCCGTTGTGCGCGGTTCTTTCACGTTCGGGTTGACCACGGTGATGACAAGCTTCTTCGCCTTCTCATGGAGGGAAGCCGAACCGGCGAGACCCCAAAGCGTCCTCTTATTGCCTTCGTAGGTGTAGGAAACGGATGGCGCGTCGACCATGATGCGCAGCGAGTGGCCGCCGTGGTGCGCCTTATACATGTCAAAGATCCAGAAGATGGGAGTTACCGCAAAGCGGTCTTCCAGCGCCAGGAACAGCGTGTTGATGTTGTTGATCATCTGGGCGTTGTTGCACATGGCGAGCTTTTCCGCGTTCCGGTTGAAGATGTCAAGCGTGAGGGCGGAAACCAGCGCGTCGCGCATGGAGGGCGGATAGCTGAACAGGTAGCTCGGAGCGATGGACGGGCCGCGGTGCCAGGCTCCCCATTCGTCCACCACCAGCTTGACGTGGTGCTCGGTGTCAATTTCACCCATGGCTTCCCAGTGTTTGGGCAGGAGCGAATCCATCGCGTCGGCCTGCCACAACTCCTGGTACCAGCCCGGCACATCAAAATCGATGGAACTGCCCTTGCCGGTGGTCCAGCAATAGTAGTGCAGCGAAAGGCCGAAGATCCGCCGGAACATGCCCTTGCCCTTGGCGGCAATGCCCTCAAAAAGGCTGCGTGTCCAATCCACCTTGGGATCGTCAATGGCCGCGCCGGGACCTGAAGCGACAAAGCGGAGCCTCATGCCGAAGTTGGCCACCCAGGTGATGTAGCGCCGGAACTCCGTTGCGTATTCTTCGGGCAGAAAGTTCCCGCCGCAACCCCAGGACTCATTTCCAACGCCCCAATAAAGAACGTCGTAAGGGTCCCTGCTGCCATCGGCGGCGCGCATTTTGGCAAGCGTCGTAGTTCCGGCCGGGGAATTGCAGTACTCCACCCACTCGTAAAAGTCGAAAGGCGTCAGGCTGCGGACGTTGCCCGCCATGTAGGGTTTGGCTCCCGCCAATTGGCAAAAGCGCATGAACTCAGGGGTCCCGAAGGTGTTGGGTTCGTACTTCTGCGGGCCATCGGGAGCTTTCCAAAGCTGGCGGGTGTTAGCCCAGAAATTGGTGCGGACCGGACGATCGGCCTGCGGACCAATGCCGTCGCGCCAGTTGTAGCTGTCGGCAAAGCAGCCGCCCGGCCAGCGGTCCACCGGAACCTCGATCTGCTTCATGCGGTCTATCAGCTCCTTGCGGATTCCACCTTCGTTCGGAATCTTCGAATTCTCGCCCACCCAGATTCCGTCATAGATGCAGCCGCCCAGGTGCTCGGTGAACTGGCCGTGGAATTCCGGAGCAATTCGCCCAATCGGTTCATCGATTAGGATATCAATCGATCCATCGCCTGCCGCCTGAGCCCGCGCTGATCTTGGGGCCATGCCTGCGGCGGCAGCCGCCAGTGACGAAGAAAGAAATTCGCGACGTTTCATTTGTCTCACCTTCCGGAATTGAAGTGGTTGCGGCCCTGGTACCGTCCGAAAGAAAGAGGTTGTTATCAAGATGCCTTGTTCACGCTCTTCGGCAGGTGCAAACCCTGGGATGCCAAGGCTTCCTCAGGGCAAAATTGTTGATCCTGAGACAGCGTTCAAGCACCCTTCGCTTCAGCCGGCGTCGCGTGGTGCAAACGCTTTCACAGAAGCGAACCTATCGCAACATGGAGCGTGTCCTATTGTCAAGAACTCTTTTGATACCAGTTGCTTCGTCTTTCCAACTCTCGATCGGCAGACGAGCCGGTAGCATAGGCCCTGCCGCCTTTTGGTAGCGGCGCTGTCTCCGGTAGCAGGAGTCCGATGGACTCCACCGGAGTCCAGAAATCGGACCTCAGCGCCGAAATACGTCGCTGGGAACACCGGCGTTCCAGCCGGTCCCGTCACTGCGAAGCCTGCCACTCGAGCCGAATCAGCGACAGGGCCTGCCGGGGCAGAGCAAATGACAGGTCGAGCCGGCCGGTCCGCGCCTTCAACCATTGCGGCGAGGTCAAGAGCTGAAGCTGGCCCGCCGCCTTCAGCTTGGCGATCAGGTCTGGTGTGGGATTCTGCGGCGAGCCCATGGCTTTCCAGGCCGTATAAGCGTTGCTGTGGGTGCGGTCGATTCGGAAATGGGTGACGAGAACTCGCTTGGTGTACTGCGGCAAGCCGCCGATCTGGAGGCTGATCTTGGCGGGCGGCACGGCTGTCGCATTGTCATCGTAATTCCACACCAGAATGCTGGCGCTGTGGGTTCCGCGTGTCGCGATCGCACGAATGTCCGGCTGGGTCCGCGCGCTCGATTTCAGCAGGGCATCGAGGCTCAACTGGCCGCTGCTTTCGGCCCGGATCCGTTCCTCCTGCAGCAGCCCAAACATTCTGAACCCGTTCAGGAGGGGCTTGTCGATTCCGTGCGTGGCGAAGGAGCGGTAGCCGTAGAAATACGGGTGGCCGGGAAACGTGAAGGCCCAGGTCACATATCCTTGCAGGTTCACGTGGTAGCGCGAGGCAAGCGCCAGCGTACCATCCAAAAGCTCCGCCTCGTAACTGGCATACTGCGGAGTGTTTCGGTAGCCGTTCTCCGGATGGATGCTGGCGGCACAAGCGGCGCAACCCTCGGGGTCCGATTCGCTGATGATAATGGGAAGATGGCGCAGGGTCGGATAGCCGGCCACGATGGCAAATCCGTGGGCAATGTCTTCAAGGCTGTGCCGGATGTCCATCTGCACGTGACCGTCGACAAATTGCGTTCTGCCCTTGGCATGGAAAGAAATAAAGTCGAGCGGTGAGCCGGTTTTTCCCGTGGCGTAGTTTTTGCCGCTGACGCAATGGGTGAGAAATCCGCGCAGGAATTGCGCCGCTTTCGGCCAGGCTGGTCCGGTGCTGGCGGGTCCGCCTACATGCGCATCGGGCAACGCGCGTTTCACCGCCGCAGCCGTGTAGTCATAGAGCTTGCAATATTCAGGCAACGTCCCGTGCCAGTAGCCGATGTCCGGCTCGTTCCACACTTCCCATTCCCAGCGCTCGACGTTACTGCGTCCATAACGCTCAATCGAGTGCTGCACCCACTGGTAAATCAATTCCGACCACCTGTTGTAATTGTTGGGAGGATAAGCCCAGCCGGTGAAGAGTGGCCCGTTCGGCCAATGATGGCGGTAGGGATGGGGGTGAGTGGAAAGCGCCTCGGGCATGAAACCGATTTCCACGTAAGGCGTAATGCCTTCTGCCTTGTAAGTATCAAAAATGCGGTCCAGAATCTTCCAGCTATAGACCGGCTTGCCCGCCGCGTCCTCCGTATAGGCGTTGGTCGATCCCCATTTCAAGGCGGGCGTTCCGTCTCCGGTGGTCAGCAGGTTGTGCGCGCGGTCGTGAATGGCATACGGACTGAGCGTCGCCAGTTGGCGCAGAAGTTCGCGGCCTTCGGGCGAGTAAGTGTAATTCGGCTCGTCATGTCCCACGTAGGCCCAGGCGGGTTTCAACCCACCGTCCGCCTGATTCACTTCGACGCGAATCCGCACGGTCTGCTGAGCCGTCAGCGGGGCGGGCAGGAAAGAAATGGACAGGGCAATCAGAAGAACTCTCTTGAGCATGGTCATGCTTCCTCGATGGTTGTATTTTAATTTGGATTTGCGATTTCAGCCTTCAATCCCCAGCCAAGACCATACGCCAGCAGCCCTCCTGTTTCAAGCTTGGATCGCCGGCGCGAGAGGTGAATTGTATCCATGCCCGGCGAAAAAGCGTTGCGACATCTCGGCTGGGCACGTATCCTGTTGCGTTTGGCGAAAATTGATATCCTGTGAAAAAGCGCAGTTTGAAAGAGTGCCCGGATGCCACTCGGTGGTTGAGTCACACCCACAGGATCAGCGACGAATGAGGAGTGCTTTTTGAAAAAAGAGGAAGGCGGATGGGAAGAGTTATACGAGGCCATTCGCAGGACCACGATCATCGAATCCAACCGGCTTGACAGTGCCTTGGGGGCCAGGGTTGTTCTGGCCAGTGAGACCTTTCAACACACTGGCAGTTTCAAATTCCGTGCGGCGTACAACGTAGTGAAGCAGGCGCCCGCGGACCTGTTCCTGACCGCATCGTCGGGGAACTTCGGGCAGGCGCTGGCGTATGCGTGCCAATTGCTGCACAAATCCTGCATCGTGGTGATGCCCTCGACTTCAGCGAGGGTCAAAATGGAAGCCGTGCGGGATTATGGCGGAACGGTGGACCTGGTGGATGTGCAGGTAAAATCGCGCTGGGACAGGGTGTGGGAACTGGCAAAAGAGCATACTGCAGCATACGTGGCCAGCCCTTACGACGATCCTTTTGTGATTGAAGGTAACAGCAGCCTGGGAAGGGAACTGGCCGCGCTGGATTACGACTTCGATTATGTTGTCGCACCCGTGGGCGGAGGCGGGCTGACCTCGGGGATCATTGAGGGCCTTCGAAAAGCCAAGAAGCGGATTCCGGTGATTGGAGCGGAGCCCTTGCTGGCAAACGATGCGGCACGGTCGCTGCGTGAGGGCCGGATTGTCTCGAATGAAAATGAACCCGATACGATTGCCGACGGCGCCCGGACACTCAGCCTCGGCGACCGCAACTGGGAGATTCTCAGAACTGGGCTGAAGAAGATCGTGGAAGTTCCCGAGAAGCAGATCGCCGAAGGGTTGCGGGTCCTGTTCAGTCTCGCGAACTTGAAAGCCGAACCAACCGGGGCCTTGGCTGTTGGGGCAATGCTGACAGAACCCGAGACATTCACCAAGCGCACCGTCTGCTGCATTGTGAGCGGCGGGAATGTCGATCCTCAGATCTACGCCCGCATTCTGCTGGAAGAATAGAAAGCCAGTCGGCGGGCGGGAGCCAGCAGGCGATGGTTGGCTGCAAAGCCTGCTTAAGTGGTTGGGCTTTCAGGGGACGCGAAGAAGGGCAAGGCACTATTGACGTCTTGCGGGCGTGAGAAACGTTCCGGACATACGATCATGCCACGTGAGCCTGTCAGCATCAACGACCGACCAGACAAATCCCAGCATTAACGCTGAGCCCGAAACCAGGTAACCAAAGGCGCGCCAGAAGCACTCGAGCAATTCGGGAGGATTGCCTTCGAACGTACGGACTTCGAGTCCGGCCCAGATCAATCCTGGTGTGGCGGAGGAAATGGCCGTACACCCGGCAAAATACAGAAAAAGTAAAAACACGCCGATCAGGCCTCCGGCGGCCAACTCGACAGGTCGAGAAGAGAATCGTCCGCCTGTTTTCCAGAAAATCAGAGCGAAGATTGCCGCTCCAACGAGCAAGATCAAAACATCGATGATGCCTGCGGCAAAACGCGAGGCAAGGGGCGCAATCGGCATACCGGAGTTCTCGGCTTCCCCGATTCCCTCAGAAGATGTGCCCGTAGATGGCCCGAGCTCAATTTCCAGGGGACCTGTTTCCGCCTGACGCTTTGTCTTTGCCCTGGCGATGGGCTCGGCCTCATCGCCTTCATCTTCAGGTGCAAACTCTAGAATATCCACAGGGGCCGAAGGGGGATCAGGGTGCTCTTGAGGTAGGTTCCTGGACCTGCGCTCCAGTTCTTCCGCAGATGGAAACTCGATGACACTGGGCCGAGTCTTTTCCTTCGCAGACGAGGGGGAATCAAAATCGAATTCAAGTGTTTCCTGGCTGTTTTTCTTGTTCTTGTTGAGGTGGGCTCGCCGTTGGCGATATTCCTGCACGCGTTCGGCCAGATCCGTCTGCCAGGCCGGAGGGCCATGAGAGGGCTCTGTGTTGGGCTCGCCAATTTCCATTCGGTCTTCGCTGGATTCATGGCTTTGGGCTACAGGAGATTTGGGGTCGGCGGGAGTTTCTTGAAACAGAGACGGGATCCCGTAAGCCTGACCGCTCACCTGGGTGAAACGATGGCCGCAGGTCTTACACTTCTCGAGCCCCGGAAGGTTGAAGGAACCGCACGTTGGGCATTTCACTGCGACTGGATACCCCCGTCCCGCATCTAACAAAATTCCCGCTTTATCATAGCAAATTCGGGTGCTTTGACAAGGCTTTTGCGAGTAGAATACCAGCTTCGACAAATCTTATGGGCTTTTTCAGTTGTTTATTCAACGGGCGAACAAATTTCCGATTTCGGCTGGCAATTCTGTTCAGCATCGTCCTATTCATATCGGTACCGGGGGCGCTTGGACAGTTCCCGCCAGCCGCTCCCCCGGGACTGCAGAATCAGGGCTCCACTCTGACCGTCCACGCCGATTCGCAGGAAAAGAACGGCACGATGTACTACCTGCGAGGAAATGTCGTGGTGACTTACAGGGAGATGGAAGTCACCGCCGACGAGGCATCCTATAACGAAGTAACCAGCGAAGTCGTCGCGAAGGGCCACATCACTTATACCGACCCCACGGCTCACTTGGAAGCCGACGCGCTTCATTACAATGTTGCGACAGGAAAGGGATGGTTTCTCAATGGCCGGGGATATGTGCGTCCGCGCCTTAAACATCGTGATGGCGTGATGGAGACGGCGAGCCCCTTTTATGTGCAGGCCAAGATTGTAAATCGGCTGAACGAGGCGACTTATGAAATCACCAATGGCCGCGTGACCACCTGCCAGTGCGAGCGGACCGGTTGGTCCATCAGCACCGGCCGCGCGCGTGTGACGGTGGGGGACAAGGTCATAGCTCACAACACCATCTTCCGCTTCCTTCGCATGCCCGTCCTGTACGCTCCGGTTCTTGTTGACTCGATTGCACCGCGGCCACGGCAGACTGGTATCTTGCTGCCTACCATTGGCAATTCCTCGCAGAAGGGATTCACCTTTGGCGATGGTTTCTAT
>JARRJI010000074.1:0-2647 GCA_037379595.1 Acidobacteriota bacterium
TCGAGGCGTGGTGAGCGTCGATTACGCAAGTTCGCTTGCCTTCCGCGAGGCGTTTGCCAACAACTTTACTCAGGCCGTTACCTCCGAAGCAAGCCAGATGGGCTTTCTCACTAAGAGTTTCAACGCCTACAGCATGAATTTCTATGTCTCGCGCTACCAGGACTTTCTGTCAACAACGGGCGGCTCGGCGAATTCCATCACGATTCGCCACACGCCCAGCTTCTCCTTTTCAGGCATGGACAAGCAAGTGGGACACTCGCCTCTTTACTTTTCTTTTGACACTTCGGCGGGAGCGGTGGGTCGTTCACAGCCGGGTTTCAGCACCCCGAATTTCAACGATCGCTTCAACCTTCATCCGGAAATTACATTGCGCATGAAGCCGTTTTGGCACTTTCATGTGACCCCTTCGGGAGGGGTCTGGTTAACGAGGTACGGGACCAGTCTCAAGCCAGACGGGAGTGGCCTGAATCGTACCTTGGGCGATTTCACATTGGACATTCGGCCGCCGGCGCTTGAAAAAGTCTTTGCCCATCCTTACCACGGCTATCTCATGAAACACGTGATCCAGCCCGACATCCAGTACAGCGTGGTCAAGGCGACGGATCCTCAGAACATCATGGACGTGGTGCGTTTCGACGATCTCGATACCCTGGCTGAAACAAACCAGATTGAGTATTCGCTGACCAACACCATCCTGATCCGCAAAGATGTGCCCAGCGGCGAACCGATTCCGCAGGCTCGCACGCTGCTTTCGCTTCGCCTTTCGCAGATCTACTACTTTGACCCGACTTTCGGAGGCGCCCTTCAGCCGGGCACGGACATTGTGTGGCAGCCGACTTCGTCTCTGACGGGTTTTGCTTTCGCGCAGGGACGGCGCCTCTCGCCGATTGTTTCCGTGCTGAAGCTGGCGCCGTCTTCGAATTACGACACGGAGCTGCGGGCGGATATCAGTCCCAACGGCGGCGTGCTGAACGCCGGTATCACCTCCAGCGTGCATCGGGGAGTGATCGGCGCGTCGTTGACCGATTTTTTCATCAGCCGCACGGCTGCACAGTTTACCCCTATTACGCCGACAACCCCGCTTTCAGAAATCCCATCCTACAACCTGTTGCGCATGGTGGGGACCTATGGAAACGTGGACCATCCTGGTTTGAGCGGGGCCTTCGGTGTCGATTATAATTTCGTGCAGGGCATCGCCCAGGGTGTTGTCAGCCAGGTCGGGTATCATTTCTCTTGTTTCGCAGTCAACGTTGAGTACAGAAGATTCTCGCTGGGCCCGATCCGCCAGGAAAATGCATTCCGTGTTGCCGTATCGCTGGCGAATGTGGGAACTTTTGGCAATCTTCGGCAGGCCGGCCATTTGTATTGAGGCTTTTAGCAGGTTGTTGAAAAACGCTTCGAAACGGTGTCATTCCGAGCGAAGCGAGGAATCTCGCCTTGCAGTCACAGGACCTACGAGGTTCCTCGTCGCCCTTCGACTCCTTGGAATGACACGTTGTACGAGTTTTTCAACAACCTGTTAGGGCCGGAATGCCAGGAAACATACCCGCTGGGCTGAGCGAATCAAGATGAGGCCTGAGGGCCTTTGCCAGATAAACTCGAGGAGAACGATCATGGCTTTTCCAACTCATCGTCCACGGCGTCTGCGCCGGAACGAGGCGATCCGCAACCTGATCCAGGAGACGCGGCTTTCGCCCCGCTCGCTGATTTACCCTCTTTTTGTGTGCCCTGGTTCTAACGTTAAGGACGAAATCAGCTCGATGCCGGGAAACTACCGCTGGTCCGTGGACCTTGTGGTTGAGGAGTGCAAAAGCGTTTACGACCTCGGCATTCCCGCGGTGATCCTTTTTGGAATTCCTGAGAGCAAGGATGAAGTGGGCTCCGGCGCCTACGATCCGGATGGCATCGTGCAGCGCGCCGTCAGGAGCATCAAAAAGGGCGTGCCGGACTTGCTGGTGATCTGCGACCTGTGCCTGGACGAATATACCAGCCACGGGCACTGCGGCCTGATCAAGGACGGCGAAGTGGATAACGACTCCACTTTGGAGCTGTTGGGGAAAACTGCACTGACCCAGGTGCAGGCTGGGGCCGATATGGTGGCGCCCTCGGACATGATGGACGGCCGGGTGGGGTGGATTCGGGAGGAACTCGACGAGCACGATTTTGGTGGAATTCCGATCCTGGCTTATTCTGCCAAATATGCTTCCGCTTTCTATGGGCCGTTTCGCGAGGCGGCTGATTCGGCGCCCAAATTCGGAGATCGAAGGTCCTACCAGATGGACCCGGCCAATCAACGGGAAGCCATGCGCGAGATCGCGCTCGATATTGAAGAAGGTGCGGACATCATCATGGTGAAACCCGCTCTTGCCTATTTGGACATTATCGCCCTTGCGCGGCAGGCATTCGATGTACCGCTCGCAGCCTATCAGGTGAGCGGTGAATTCTCCATGATTGAAGCGGCTGCGCGCGCCGGCTGGATCGACCGGAAACGCATTGTAATGGAAACTCTCCTCTCCATTCGAAGGGCTGGAGCTGACATGATTCTGACTTACTTTGCCAAAGATGTGGCGCGGTGGCTTGCATGCTGATGTTTTTCCTCCATCAACAGACTCTCGTTTGCGGGTGCTGGAATTGATGGCGGACTTGC
>JARRJI010000074.1:2733-25490 GCA_037379595.1 Acidobacteriota bacterium
GTTCCCGCCGGTAACGCGCGCGGCCAGACGCCACAGTTCTCTTGATCGACGCATCGATGCCATCCTTCGCGGGTCGCCCGCGCAAATGGGATTCTGGGGCATCGAAGTTGTCCGGCTTCCCGATGGCAAGGTGCTCTACGCACGCAACACGCATCACATGTTCCTGCCGGCTTCAAATATGAAGCTGTTTACCACTTCGGCGGCCCTGAGCACCCTGGGGCCCGATTTCATCTTTCGGACCACGGTCGAGAGTACAGCGCCTCCGGATGCGAGAGGACGGGTGCCCAATCTTGTTCTCATCGGGCGGGGCGATCCGAATCTCGGCAGCCGCGTTCTACCTTACCATCTGAAGGAGGAGGTCCGGCTACCCGCCGACCTGGACTTCGAGAAGCTCGCGGATCAAGTTGTCGCCAAAGGCGTCCGGGAAGTCACCGGCAATCTTTACGCTGACGACACCTATTACGTCTACCAGCCGTACGGAACCGACTGGGCCGTTGACGACCTAGTGTGGGATTACGGCGCTCCCATCACAGCTTTGGCGTTCAACGATAATTCACTCAAGGTCGAAATCCGGCCTGCGGATATGGCCGGTGAGAAAGCGGACATCGAGATCGAACCGGGCGACGGCTACTACAAGGTTGACGACGACGTTGAAACAACTTCATCGCGAGATCCTGCCAAAGTGGAGATCAGCCGGTTTCCGGGCTCGACGGAACTTGATGTCTGGGGCCACGTGCCCGTATATTCCGACGGCGTCGACGAAGCCATCTCGATCGAGAATCCGCCGCTTTACATCGGAGAGATGTTCCGCAAGTTGCTTGAGGAACGCGGAGTCAAGGTGGATGGGCGAGTCGTGGTCCGTGAACTCACTCCGGCGGAAGCAGCCGATGGGACAGGACCCCGAGAAGCCAAAAACAGCATTGTTCTGGCCGAACATGATTCCTTGCCTTTGAGCCAGGATATCAAGGTCACGCTGAAAGTCAGCCAGAACCTGCACGCCGAGATGCTCTTGCGCACCATGGCGCACGTTCTGGACAACGAAGGGAGCGTCGAAAACGGGCTGGACATTCTCAACGGTTTTGCACAGAAGATCGGAATCCCGTCCGAGGAGGTGCAATTCGCCGGAGGCTCCGGCCTTTCGCGGGAAACCATGGTCACGCCGGACGCTTTAGCAAGGTTGCTGGTTTTTATGGCGGGCGCATCCTACTTCCAGCCGTTTTATGACGCCCTTCCGGTTGCAGGAATCGATGGGACGCTGTCCGACCAGTTTCACCACACCGCACTGCAAGGGCGCGTCCACGCAAAGACCGGCTCCATGGATCATGTGAATGCACTTTCCGGTTACATGAATCTTCCCGGGCGGCGCCGGATCGCGTTTGTGATTATCGGGAACCATCAGCCGCTTCGTTGGGCGCCAGCAACCAAAGTGGTTGACCGAATTGCTCTCCAGATCTACCGGCAGTATAAGCGCAGATGGTAGTGGTGATAAAGACGATGCTACGGGCTCGTCGTCACTGAAACAAAAGCAAGGCAGATTCACATTTTCATGAAAACGGTCACAATTTTCGGCAGTTCGATTCCGGGCGAAGGCACGGAGGCCTACGAGGAAGCGCATCGCTTGGGAACCCTGCTGGCCGAAGCGGGCTTTGCAATCTGTAACGGAGGATATGGCGGCCTGATGGAGGCATCGGCCCGCGGAGCCAGGGAGGCCGGCGGCCACACCATCGGTGTGACTTGCGATGTCTGGACGTCTATTGCGAACCGCTGGATCGCGGAAGAGGTCCGAACTTGTTCGTTCATGGAACGTCTGATGACGCTGATCGAACGGGGTGACGCCTACATTGCGCTGCCGGGCGGTACGGGAACCCTCGCCGAACTGGCGCTGGCGTGGGAAATGATGAACAAATCATCGTTGTTGAAATCTGTGGGCGGCCGCAGGCCTCTGGTTGTGATGATTCCATACTGGCAGCCTGTGATCGAGTGCCTGAAGCAGGAGACCGCGCTGGCATTGCGGTCAAACAAAGTCAAAATACCTGCCATGGAAATTGTGACGATGGTTCATACTGTAGAAGAGGCTGTCACGCAACTGAGAAAAAAACTTTAGGCTGGTCCACTCCGACTTCGGCGTTTGCAGCCTCTATCCATGAGTGATCTCGATTTCCCTTCAGCAATGTCCGACCACTTTTCCTGCCGCGTCCTCGAGTTCGAGGCGGTCAAGGATCTCCTGCGCGAATATCTTTCGGGGCCGATCAGCCACAGATCGGTCGAGGCTCTTTCGCCGAACCATGATCTGGATGCCATCAGGGTCAGCCTGGAGCGCGTGCGCGAGGCAAGGGATTATCTCCGCGAAGCGTCGCGCCCTTCGATGGGCGCGTTGGAAGATCCGGGTCCCATTCTTGATCGGCTCCATGTTCAAGGAGTGGCGTGCACGGCACGCGAAATCCTCGGTCTTCTTGCCGCCATGCGGAAGGCTCAGGAACTGCGGAAAAGCTTCGACAGAGATCCCTTTCCTCATCTAGCGAACCTGGCCGGCGTGTTGCCCGATTTCCGTTCGCTGCTTTCCGAACTCGAGGGCAAGATCCAACCCGACGGGCATCTCGATTCTTCCGCCAGCCCGGAACTTGGCCGGATCCGCCGCGCCATTGAGCGGCTCCGCCAGCAAACCCAGAAGACGCTGGAGAGTCTCCTGCACCGGTTCAGCCGCGACAAAGTGTTGCAGGATGCCGTCGTGATGCTGCGTAATGAGCGGCTGGTGATCCCCATTCGCGCTGAAGAAAAGCGGCACGTGCCGGGCGTGATCCACGGCGCCAGTTCTTCGGGAGCCACGGTTTTTCTCGAGCCGCTGGAGACGGTGCCCCTGAACAATGAGCTGGTTGAGCTCGAAGACCGCGAATACGCCGAAACGCAGAGAATTCTGGGCGAATTCACTGAAAAACTTCGCGCGAGCCTGGCGGAACTGCTGACCGCGGCATCGATTCTCGCCGAGCTCGACATGGTTTTTGCCAAGGCGGAGTTTGCCAGGGCTTACGATTGTTGTATCCCCCAATTCACCGAAGGGCGGGGAATCGTGCTCGTTGACATTCGCCATCCTTTGCTTGAAAAGAGCCTGCGAAAATCCGGCCAGAAACCAGTGCCTCTCAGGGTCGCTTTGGAGGAGCCCAAGAGCCTGATGGTGATCAGCGGGCCCAATGCCGGCGGCAAGACCGTGACCCTCAAGACTGTCGGGATCGCTGCCCTGATGGCGCAGGCCGGGTTGCCGGTTGCGGCCGGTGAGGCCCGCTTGCCGCTGTTTCGCCGGGTCCTGGCCGACATCGGAGACCAGCAATCGATTCAGGCACAGTTGAGCACTTTTTCGGCCCACATCACAAGCATTCGCGACATGGTCGAGGTGGTTGAGCCGGACGATTTGGTACTGCTGGACGAGCTGGGATCGAGCACTGAGCCCGGCGAGGGCGCAGCTTTGGCCATTGCGATTCTCGAGCGATTTCGCGAATCGCATGCACTGACTTTCGTGACGACGCACCACGGGCGTCTGAAAGCCTATGGCAGTGAAACACCGGAAGCTGAGAACGCTGCGATGGAGTTCGACGAGGAGACGCTGCAACCCACCTACCGGTTGCTGGTGGGTCTGCCCGGAAAGTCCAGTGCTGTGGATATCGCCGCCCGCCTCGGCTTGCCGGAAACAATCCTGAACAAAGCCCGGGAACTGATCGGGACGGAGGAGAGCGAGGCTTCGGCACTGCTTCAGTCGCTCCACGAACAACGCGCTCTTTATGAATCGCAACTGGCGAACCTGCAAGCCGAGGGAAAGAAGCTTCAGGAGCGTGCAAAGGAACTGGAGGCGAAGTTCGAGCAGGAGCGCCGCGCGAAACTGAAAGAACTGGACGGCCGGCTTGAAGACACTTTGCGGGCGATGGAAAAGCACTGGGATGATGTGCTGGCGGAGTTGCGGGCCCGGGTTGAAAAGCCCAGGTTGCCCAAGGGTGTCGAGCGCAAAGTCTTCGCTCTAAAACAGGAGGCGCGCGACGAGTGGAACGCGCAGGTCGTGAACGCGTTGGCCGAACCGATGCCGGAACGCCAGGTCACTCCAGAAGCGCCGATTGCCGTGGGCGATCAGGTCCGGGTTCCGAACCTTTCCTCGCCGGGAACCGTGACCGGCATTCTGGACGACGAGCAGATTCAGGTGCAGGTGGGGAATCTGCGCCTGCGAATCGCCAGGGACGAAGCGCAGATCTGGGCTCGGAAATCAGAGCCCGCGCCGCAGGCTCCGGCCTTCAGTGGGCGACTGGGCATGCGGGTTGAATCTGCTGCCGACGATGTGCCGGATGAAATCAACGTGATTGGGAGCACGGCGGAGGAAGCACTTGCCAAGGTGGATGAGTACCTGGATCATGCTTACATTGCCGGGCGCGCGCGAGTGCGCGTGATCCACGGATTCGGGAAGGGAATTCTCCGCAAGAACCTTCATGAAATGTTTGCTTCCCACCCGCACGTCGAAAAGTTCTACCTTGCGCCGCAGGGCGAGGGCGGTGGAGGGGCCACCATCGTCGAGTTGAAGAATTGAAGAATTTTTCTCCGAACCTTCGCTTCCCCTAAGGCATCGAATCGAACTAAGACTGGGGAGAAGCTTGTTTGGTTGTCCGCTGTCTCCCCTTATAATCATTTCAATCAGGATTTTGCTGGTTAACCGCACAAAGCGGGGAAGGATTGCAAATGGGATTGCTTCGTGACGAAGACGCCGTGGAAATTCGCCGCCGGCTCACCGAAATGCCGGCTCCCGTGAAGATCATCCACTTTACGCAGGAATTGAATCTGGAATACGGCAGAGAAACACGACAGGTGCTCGAGGAGCTAGCCGGCTTGTCCGACCAACTCTCGCTCGAGGTCTACGACTTCCTCCTCGATAAAGAGAAGGTGGCGGAGTACGGTGTCGACAAGGTTCCCGCCACGGTGATCCGCAATGGCAAGGACTATGGAATACGCTATTACGGGATGCCGGCCGGCTATGAATTTTCGACTCTGCTCGACGCGATCCTCGATGTTTCAAAGGGCGAATCGGGATTGGGGGCCGAGAGCAAAGACAAGCTTGCTCATCTGGTCCACCCGCTTCACCTCGAGGTTTTTATCACGCCCACATGACCGCACTGCCCGCGGGCCGTGCGCCTGGCTCACCAGTTTGCAATAGAGAGCGACCAAGTTACTGCCGACTGCATTGAGGCCACGGAATTCCCCGACCTTGTCACACTCTACCGCGTCCAGGCTGTGCCCAGGACGGTGATCAACGCCCAGCAGGCTTTGGAAGGGGCTTTGCCCGAAAGCTACTTCCTGGATGCGGTCCTCGGCGCCGTTCAGCCCGCCGAAGAGAGTCCGAAGGATGAATGAGCACTGCGTGGTGCGGGACGCGAAAGAGTCCAGATAAATCCTAACCCTTTCGCGGACCCAAGCCGTGTCATGAAGCTTTCATGCTAATACTTTAGGATTGAGTGCAGATTGTACTTCGAGAGTTTCTCTCTTCCCTTCAGGAATTCGAGTTCAATCAGGAATCCCATCCCGGCGACTTTTCCTCCCAGCGATTCCACCAGTTGGGCGACGGCCGCCGCGGTGCCGCCAGTGGCCAGCAGGTCATCGATAATCAGGACCTGTTGCCCTTCGCTGATGGCGTCGCGGTGGACCTCCAGCGCATCTTTCCCGTATTCCAGGCTGTACTCGACGCGGGCGGTTTCGGCAGGAAGCTTTTTGGGCTTGCGCACGGGAACGAAGCCGGCGTTCAGCCGATAGGCGACCATGGGCGCAAAGATAAAGCCTCGCGCCTCGATTCCCACCACGCGGTCGATGACCTGCCCGATGTAATGGTTTGCCAGCGAATCCACTGCCCAGTGCAGCCCCACCGGGTCCTTCAGCAGGGTTGTGATGTCATAGAACAAAATACCCGGTTTGGGGAAGTCCGGAACTTCACGTATCAGAGCCTTGAGATTTTCCACGCAACGTCTCCTCTTTCGATTGATGAGTTACCAGTCACTTTCAACTACAAAACGTTTATAGTTGCTTCTTACCTGTTCTTCGAATTCCTGAATTCGGTCCACCCGCCCACTTCGCGGCCCTTCTGCCAGATGGTCTTTGAACTCTTCAAGAGCATATTTTCTGGCTTCCTTCTTCACTAACGCCCTCCCAAAAGAGTTCGACGTCCAAAATCACAGCAGGGACATTTAGTTTAACCGAAGCTCCGGCGTTTTCAGCTGCGCGACTCTGCCGAGCGGGTCAAAGACGACTTTTCGAATGTAAAGTGCCCTGAATCTTGAAAGTTATTGACCGCAGCTTCCTTTTGCGCATTGTCCCATCCCAGCCGCTCGGCAAAAATCTGCGCTACTGCCGGGACTGCGTCGCGAAGGGCGTACGCTGCAAACCAGTTTAGCCCCGAGCGGCGCAGGAAAAAGTCTTCAAGCTCGAGGGCCATTTCTTGCTCGATGGCAAATACGACTTCCGCTCCCAGGCATCCCGAACTGCCGGGAAGCGGGTCGGCCAGCTTGCGGTCTGACCGTATCGGCGACAGCACTTGCTGCCAGCGGCTTCCATAGGTGCGGACGACGTGCTCCGCCGCTGCTTGCGGAATATCGAACAGGCGCACCGCGTCCGCCGGCGCTTCCTTTTGGAACGATTCGAAATCGTCCATGTGTCCACCGGGAAGCGGGGCTTTCCGCGTCGGGTGGCTTGCCCATGGCGCAGGAGCACTGCCAGGCAGATGGGCTACAACAAAGTCCACCAGTTTTTCACTCAGCGAACGGGCCGAGGTGAGTTTGCCACCGCAGACCGTAACGAAATTTTCGGCCCACGGGTCCTGGTGGAAGCGGTACTCGCGGGTATTTTCCGAAGGACTCGCCCCGGGCTGGATGGCCAGCGCCCGCAGGCCGGCGAAAGCCCCGATCACGTCGCTTGTCTGGAGAGGCTCGCGAAGAACGCGATTGATTGCCCGCAACAGATATTCAACGTCCTCCCGGTCCGGTCGCACCTCGCCTGGGTCGGCGGAATAGTCGGTGTCGGTAGTTCCGAGCAGCGCGTGGCGATGCCAGGGAACCATCACAAAGATTCGCTTGCCAGGCAGAATAGCCGCGAACAGAGCGAATTTGCCAGCGACCGGCGGAATGACAATGTGCGTGCCCTTGGTCAGCCGGACGGTCCTCGAGTTGTCATATCCCGGAAGGAGAGCTCGAAGTTGGTCAACCCATGGGCCGGTGGCGTTCACCCAGAAGCGCGACGAGATTTCGAATCGCTTGCCGGTCTTCTGGTCCTTCACTTCGGCCGCCACCACTCTTGGTCCGTGCCAGGTTTTCTTTGTGCGTAATTCGAACCTGCGGATTCGCGCAAAGTTGGCTACGACGGCTCCGTGATCGGCGGCATCCACGATGTTTTCGATGGTCAGCCGTGCATCGTCGGTTTCCGAGTCGTAATAAAGCGCACCCACACGCAGGCCGTCGGGTTGCAGCGTCGGAATGCGGCGCAGAAGTTCATCGCGGCTGAGCATCTGATGCCGGTCATCAGATCCGAGATTGCCGAGCAGGTCGTAAATGCTGAGGCCCAGCCGGATCTTCAACGGGGAATAGGGATCGCCGCGGTAGATGGGCAGGAGAAAAGGCACAGGTTGTGCCAGGTGAGGGGCAAAATCACGGAGCAGACGTCTCTCCCGTCGCGACTCGTGGACCAGCCGGAATTCCATTTGCTCCAGATAGCGCAGGCCGCCGTGAATCAGCTTGGAGGAGCGGCTTGAGGTGCCACTCGCAAAATCCTGTGCATCCACCAGCGCGACCTTCATGCCGCGCAAGGCGGCTTCGCGCGCGGTTGCAGCTCCATTGATGCCGCCGCCGATGATGGCCAGGTCGAAGGTCGTTTGAGATAAGGCTTCCGGATTTCGCTGCAGCATAGTGCTATCGGTCATTAATTTTCAGGGAAGGCGCATGCCCGCGGCAACGCAAATTTGTACCCAATGCTCGCGGTGAGAGCAAATTAAGACGAAATCGCCCGGTCGCGTAAAACCTGGTTCCGCGAGAAAATGCCTATGTGCAGCAAGATGAACTATGCTGCGGTGCGGTCCTTTCCGCTTTCACCAGTTATCTGCCGCAGCATGGACAGGGAGGCATCGGTTGCCCTTTATTCGCATCGAGAGCATTCCGGCGGGCGTTGCACTTGCCGCAGGAAGCTTTCTTCGACGACTCTCAATGGCACGGAACTCTTCCCCGTACTTCCAGGCTTCTTCCCCTAGCAAAGGCTATTGTAGCGCGACCTGGTAAGAGTCAGATGTGGTTCACCGACAGATCGGTCCGCGCCGGCTTCCTACGGAAAAGATGTACTGCCAGGATCAGACAGAATAAGTCTGCCCGCCCCGATGCTCTGGGGGCGGAAATGCAACCGCCAGGAGCTCAATGAGAGCGATCGCGTCAGCGCGGATAGCCTGACCCTCACCCACGGCATCAACGCCTTCGCCGGTTTTTGCCTTCACGCTGACCTGATCCGGAAGAATGCCAAGGGCTTCGGCGATCTTTTCCCTCATGCGCGGAATAAAGGGCGCCAGCTTCGGTCGTTCCAGGCTAATGGTTGAATCAACGTTAACAATCCGGTAGCCTGCGGCATCGACCAATTCCTGAGCACGGCGCAGGAACATCAGGCTGGACGCGTTATGCCATTCGGGCGAGGCGTCAGGAAAATGCCGGCCAATGTCTCCCAGCGCGGCTGCTCCCAGAAGAGCATCGCAGATAGCGTGCGCCAGCGCGTCGCCATCGGAGTGCCCTACGGGCCCTTGTTCGAAGGGAATGTGGATGCCGCCGAGAATCAGCTTCCGGCCAGGAGTCAGCCGGTGCACATCATTTCCAAAACCAATCCGGTGGACACATCTGGAGCTCGTGCTCATTGTTTTCTCAGCCATCAATTCACCGTTGTCATCACAGGGCCATGGTGCAGCAGGAAAGTGCAGTTACAGGACTTTCCGTGCGTGGCGTTCAGCTTGTTCATGATCTTGCGCAATGAAGAGACGGGCCAGAGGCAAATCCGAGGGCTTGGTAATCTTAATATTCCGGTCGGAACCCATCAGCACGGTGACGGTGTAGCCCAGACGTTCGACCAGGCTGGATTCGTCTGTTCCTTCATAGCCGTCCGCTTCCGCACGGTCGCATGCTTCTTTGAGGATGTCGAATTGGAAGGCTTGCGGCGTTTGCGCCAGCACAATGCGCTCTCGCGGAATCGTGCCAAGGATGGTCTGGCGCTCCACCTTCTTGACCGTGTCGACGCTGGGGATTCCCAGAATTGCTGCGCCGGATTTGCGCGCTCCCTCAACCGCCAGCAGGATCATCTCCGGAGTGACGAAAGGACGTACTGCGTCGTGAACCACGACGATTTTCGTGGTTGGTGGCGCCTCACGAAGGGCAAGCGCGACAGTCTGCTGCCGGGTCGCCCCTCCAGGGACAAGGCGGACAGGCTTGCCGAATCGTTCCCTCTCAATCACGGAGCGAGCACGCTCCATGTCTTCGGGCCGTAGCCCCAGGTAGATCTGATCAATCGAATCCGCTTCGTCAAATCGCCTCAAGGTATGGACTACGACCGGCACACCCTCAAGGGAAAGGAACTGCTTGGGTGTTTCCCCACCCATGCGGACGCCTGCACCCGCAGCAGGAATGATAGCCAACACTTCCATAGTAGGAATAAGACCGGCCTTCTGGCGGCTGGCGCGTTGCCAGCTTTGAGAAGACTCTGCCAAGCCTATTGCTGCTGAATCACCTCGGCTCGCTGTCTGTTGTTATCGTATTTTCCGAAGATCATCTTTCCAGCCGTTGTCTGCAACACGCTGGTCACGGAGATATCAATGGTCTTGGAAATCATCTTCTTGGCGTTGTCAACCACGACCATTGTGCCATCATCAAGGTAGGCGACACCCTGGTTGTATTCTTTACCTTCCTTGAGGATAAACACCCGCATGATTTCGCCCGGAAGAACGACCGGCTTCAGGGCGTTGGCCAGTTCGTTGATATTCAGTACCGGGACGTGCTGAAGCTGGGCAACTTTGTTCAAATTGAAGTCGTTCGTGAGGATTTTCCCCTCGTTTTTCTTGGCCAGTTCAATCAGCTTCAGATCGACTTCGCGGACTTGCGGGAAGTCTTCCTCGACGATCTGTACGTGTACGGCTGTCATTTTCTGCATCCGTTGCAGGATATCAAGGCCCCGCCGGCCGCGATTGCGTTTGAGGGGGTCTGTGGAATCCGCTACCAGTTGCAGTTCGCGAAGCACAAATTGCGGCAGGATCAGCGCTCCCTCGATGAATCCGGTTTCGCAGATGTCCGCAATGCGCCCGTCGATAATCACACTGGTGTCGAGGATCTTACTGCTTTTCTTGTTTTGCCGCTCGGCTGTGAAAAGGCCGCCCATTGCGGCAAGATTGAGCATGTCCCCTTTGGACGCGCCGACAACCAGTCCAATATAACCCAAAAGAAGAAGGAGCGTAACCTGAACATAAGAGGTTGAAATCCTCTCCAGCGCGGTCAGGCTAAGCAGATGGCTAATGATCAATGCGCCTAACACGCCCATCGACCCGCCAACCACTGCTCCGATCAAGCGCTTCAGGCTGGCCTTGCGAAGGCGCATCTCAATAAAAATGAAAGCACATCCAAGCGCTGTGCCTACCAGAGCAGAAGTGAATGAAGACCAATGAAACGGGCGCAAATGATAAGCGGCAGCAATGAGAGAAACGATGAATATGACCCGAAGAGATACCATTTCCCAGGACATTTATGCTGAGCTCCCTTCTGTATAATTTCGTGACGATTAGTTTAAGCATGTTGCCTCGGGAGGGGCGCACATACCTACCTGTGGAGCCAGTATAGCATTACCGGGCCTGCCAAGGACAGATAAACCTTGGCTACCATGTGATTGTAGAAACCGCTCCTTAGGTCTTCTGACGTGTTAATGAGCCCCAGAGGTTACGTTCGTTTTCGGGACTTGATGACAATAGGGCATCCGATGAACCCAAACCTTTCTCGAATGCGGTTTTCGAGAAACCGCTCGACGGAGAAATGCAGTTTGCCCAGACGGTTCGTAAAGGCGAGGCTCTCAACGCGTTGCCCGTTCAGCGCCGAAATAAACGCAATCGGCGCATAATCCAGGAATTTCATGCGCCGGCGCAGTTCCTGCGTGTAGTCGCGTGTTACGGTCGGCCCCTTCTGGATGGCGTCCCATTTGTTGACCACCAGGATCACGGAGCGCCGGCTCTCGTGTGCATAGCCGGCAATGTGAGTGTCAAGAGCGGCCACCCCTTCCTGCGCATCAACGATAAACAGGGCAATGTCAGCCTGTTCGAGATGCTTGCGTGCCTGGATCACGCTCAGCTTCTCGGCCAGCAATTTGGTCTTCCCTTTTCTCCGGATCCCGGCTGTGTCAACAAACACGTACCTTGCGCCATCGCGTTCCACCTCCACATCCACGGCGTCGCGAGTCGTTCCGGCGACGGGAGTGACGATGGATCGCTCCTGCCCGGCCAATCGATTGAGAAGCGTGGACTTGCCAACGTTGGGCCGTCCGATGATGGCGATCCTGACGGGCGCTTCCGGGCCTGCCACAAACTCCTCCGGAGCCTGCAAATCCGCCGTGACGTGCTCGATGAGCTGATCGACTCCCAGCCCGTGCTCAGCCGAAACAGGGAAGGTATCTTCCACGCCCAGGCTGGCGAATTCCGCGGCAAGCGGAGTGTGCATTGGAAGGTCGATCTTGTTGACGGCCAGAGACATCCTCTTTCCTGTCCGCCGGAGCAGGTTGCAGAGTTCCTGGTCGAGCGGCAGAACACCTTCTCGTCCGTCAACCACCAGAATCAGATGAGCTGCCCTTTCGATCGCCATTTGAGCGTGCCGGAGAATTTCCGAAGCAATCCTGTCCCGGTCCTGAGGAACAATTCCCCCCGTATCCACCAGATTGAATCGCTTTCCACCCCACTCGGCGACAGATTCCAACCGGTCGCGCGTCATGCCTGGTTCGTTTCCTACCAGCGCGCGGCGGCTTCCGACAATCCGGTTGAAAAGCGTGGACTTGCCAACGTTGGGGCGTCCGAGAATTACAATGAGCGGCAGCTTCGACATAGATTCCTTACATACGAGACTGGCGACAATCGGCCGAAAGCTTCTGTGCTATTCTTGCCAGTGAGTAACAAAATGACGCGGGAGCTTGAATCGCGAAGCGACAATTTGATTTCGCCTGATCTGGCTTCCCCTGGCAGGACGTTGCAGGAGGTGGCAAAGAACTCTTTTGCAACGAACCGAAAGACGCTTTCCAGTGAAAACGCGCAATAGCAAGACCGCCGACTGGTTCCAGCCCTTTCGAATTACAGTCTAACGGAGGTTGCGGATTCCTGCCAGATTGACCTTCGTGCATATTTTAGGGTTGCGCCACACGCATGGGTGTTAAGAATCGAGGAACAACGGAAAAGGTATCGCTCGAAAGGATTTTTGGACCCTCGGGCTGGCTGGCTCGCCATCATCCCAGCTTTGAGTACCGGCCGGGCCAGTTGGAAATGGCCGAGGCCATTGAATCCTCTATTGAGAACGGGCAGCACCTGATTGTTGAAGCCGGCACGGGAACGGGAAAGACATTGGCCTACCTGGTGCCGCTGATCCGCAGTGGGCAGCGGGTCATTATTTCAACCGGAACCAAGAACCTCCAGGAACAGCTCTTTTATAAGGATATCCCTTTCATCCGAAAGTTGTTCCCGACTCTCCGCGCGACGTTGATGAAGGGCCGGCAAAACTACATTTGCAGGCAAAAGCTATACGATCTTGAAAAGCAGCCTGTTCTGAATGGACTCGAAGAGGTCAGCCTGTATGGCCAACTGCGCGAGTGGGAGTCCCGCACAGAAACCGGTGATCGGGCGGAATTGGAAGCCCTGCCGGATGCCAGCGAGCTCTGGTCGCGCGTCGACGCCCGCCGTGAAACCTGCACGGGCCAGAAATGCCCGCAGTTCGAGCGTTGCTTCATCACCTGGATGCACCAGCGGGCAGCGGAATCGGATCTGATTATCGTGAACCACCATCTTTTCTTTGCTGACCTGGCGCTGAAGCAGTCCGATTACGCAAGCCTTCTTCCGGATTATTCAGCGGTGGTTTTTGACGAAGCCCATGAGATCGAGGACGTTGCCACGCAGTATTTTGGCCTGAAGGTTTCGAATTACCAGATGGAAGAGCTGGCGCGCGACACTGAAGCCACACTGAGAATAAAGGCCCTTGAAAGCGGTGAGGTCCTGAGCGCGATCCGGGAACTTCGGCGGCGCAGCGAACTTTTCTTCGACCTGTTTCCGGCAGGCGATGGCCGAACCAATTTTGACAACCGCGAGAGCTTCCTGGACGTTCGCCGCGGCACTTACTCCGCGCTGATAAATTCGCTGATCCGGCTTGAGACTGAGTTGCTGGGAGTGAAGGACCGCCCGGAAGAGATCAACAACCTGGCGCGGCGGGCAGTGGAAATCCGGCAAGCGCTTGAGATCATCATGGAGAGTCGGGACCGCCAGTTTGTCTATTGGTGGGAGAGGCGGGGGCGCGGAGTTTTTCTCGAGGCCTCGCCCATCGACGTTGCGCCCATCCTGCGTGATCGGCTGTTCGGGAATGTCCGGACGGTCATCCTGACTTCGGCCACTCTTGCTGTGAGTGGCAGGTTTGATTTTCTCAAGCGCCGGTTGGGCGTGGAAATGGCTCGTGAGAAAATTCTCGAGTCCCACTTTGATTTTGGGCGGCAGGCAATACTTTATACTCCGCACCTTCCGGACCCGCGCGAGCCGGCGTTTACATCGCGCGCCGCCAGTGAAATCGTCGACCTGTTAAAAGCGACCGAAGGCCGCGCCTTTGTGCTCTTCACGTCTCATCAGCAGATGCGAGCCATTTACGAACGCGTACGACGCAGGCTCCGTTATCCGCTTATGATTCAGGGTTCCGCGCCCCGAACCGTCTTGCTGGACAAGTTTCGCTCAACACCTCATGCCGTGCTGTTTGCCACCAGCTCGTTCTGGCAGGGGGTTGACGTGCAGGGCCAGCAACTGAGCGCAGTCATTGTGGACCGCCTGCCTTTTGCTGTTCCCACGGATCCTGTAGTGGCTGCTCGAATCCGCCAAATCAACGAGGAGGGCGGCAACGCCTTCGTGGAATACCAGCTTCCGGAGGCCGTCATCGCTCTCAAGCAGGGCTTTGGACGCCTGATCCGCAGTGAGAACGATCGGGGAGTGTTGGCCATCCTTGACCAGCGCATTGTGCGGAAGCAGTACGGAAAGATCTTCTTTGACAGCCTCCCGGCCTACCGCCGGGCGCAGCGGCTGGAAGATGTAAACGATTTTATGCAAGAATGTCGGTAGATGGCTGTTACGCGCTGAAGCTTGAAAGGTAGCACGCCACGGGTCAAAAAGCCGGAGGATCAATGTTTGAGGTTTCGGTCGAGTATTCTTTTGCCGCAGGCCATGCGCTGCGAGGTTACAAGGGGAAGTGTGAAAACGTTCACGGGCACAATTACAAGGTCAGGGTCACGGTGCAAGGTGAGAAGCTGAATTCTATCGGACTATTGATGGATTTTGCTGATCTTCGGGCAGCGGTTAAGGGACTGGTTGAGCAGTTTGACCACCATTTCCTGAACGACCTCGAACCTTTCAAGGAGCTGAACCCCTCCGCTGAAAACCTGGCGTGCTATCTCGGCACTGAACTCCAGCAAAGGATTAAAGACCACGGTTTGGGCGTCAGCGCCGTGACCGTATGGGAGACGGATACGACTTCAGCAAGCTACCGTCCCACCGCCGGTTCCCTGAACTAAGACAGGGAGAAGGCTGAAACCCAATTTGACTTCGCCTACTTTGACCAGAGGGAAACCGTCGGGTGAAGGTGCACATTGTGCTGGTGCATGCACTCCCCCGGGCACAAGTAGACGTCGTCGCACCATGGGCAGCGCAAAAGGTGGTTCCTCTCGCGAACTTTGTCGCAACATGAGCAGGCTTCCAGCAGATCCGCCACCACGTGACGGGAGACTTTTCGCCAGGTATCAATCACCTCTTGTTCTTCCTGCAACCTGTGGAGTTCATTCTTGTCAATCATAGCCAGCTCCCCATTCCCCTCCTCCTTCGAGTAGAGCAAACAGCGTGCCAATCTCTATTTGCACCAACCCAGGGTATTTCTGAAGCGCTAACTCTTTTCATTTCAGCAAAAAGTATTTTCGGCAAAATCTCACCGAATATTGATACCCGGAAAACAATTTCCGTTCAGTAACGTTCTTTTGCGCGGATGTCACGATTTGGTGTCAAGTGGTGGCTGTGCATGGACCCATTATGACGGGGCCCCTCAGTTGGAGTGGTTGCCAAAGCCGTGAGATTTTTGACTGCCGGACTTGCCCGCTATACGGGGTCACAGTTCTGCATCGTTTCATTCCACTACCACACTGAGTTCACACATTTGCCGTGGGCACCCAATGATTCGTGGTGAAACGGCCACCGGCTTCATGTTCCCATTCTTTAAGCGAACTTAACCTGGACGTCCTGCCGGTCTTCCTCGGTAGCTTTGAATAAGTCATGGGGTTGGAGATTCATCATGCCTGCAAGCATCATGTCGGGGAACTGCTGGATGCGAATGTTGAAGGTGTTGACGCTGTCGTTGAAGAACTCACGCCGGTCAGCGATTCTTTCTTCTAGTTCGGAGATACGCTGCTGCAATTGCATGAAGTTGTTATCAGCCTTTAAGTCCGGGTAATTTTCCGCGACTGCGAACAAACTCTTGAGCGCGCCGGTCATCATGTTGTCGGCTTGAGCCTTTTCCGGCACGGTGGAAGCTTTCTGATAGGCGCTGCGGGCCTCGGTGACCGACTGGAGAGTTTTCTGCTCGTACTGCATATACCCTTTGCAGGTATCGATCAATTTGGGCAGCTCATCGTGGCGCTCTTTGAGTAAGACGTCGATGTTGGCCCAGGCTTTGTTGATGTCATTCTTGAGACGTACGAGGCTGTTGTAGATGCTGACCGTGTAGACTACCACGGCGACGACCACCAGAATAAATACCAGCAACAACAAAACGCCAATGCCCATAGTGAACCTCCTAATCAGATTTCATAACAGGCCATGCCTGGCCATGAACAGCACTGCGCTGGCAACCGCCAGGGCAGCACCACCCCAGATCATCGCTGCCGATCGCCAGCTCATACCCTGCCTCAATTCTTCCGCCGTTTTTGAAGAAATCAGAAAAGTCCGGTTATGAGTGCCTTTGGTGATGAGGTTCCGATCGTTTTCGTCCTCGGGCCGGGGATTTTCAACACAAGTTCCCAGCACGTCATACTCCTGGTCCGGCCGGATACAGTACTCGACGAAACGAAATGCATCCCGGCAGCCGTAACCTACACCAGCATATTCCCGAAGTTCATCGTCGGTTCGGGGATCCACAAAGACGTTATCGGAGAGTTCGCTCCGTGATGGGCGAACCATATCCATGATGCCAGAAAAAATCGAACCAGCCGACGCTCCGACTATGCGCCGGCAATTCACGGGCACTTCGAACCTGGCTTCCACGGGGTCCACCCGGATGCGGCCCGATTCATCTGTAAGATAGAAGCGCCTGCCGTTCTGGTCCGTCCGGTGATGCCTCCAGCCCCGGAAGTTGCAGCGTTCGATCTTCACCTCAAACGCATAACAGGCAGTGCCACTCACAGGGCTTGGAAATGGGGTGTCGCCCCCTGCGTGTCCGTGCACCTGGACTATTCCCATGGCGGCGCTCCGGATCGGGACCGTCGGCGTGTCCTCCACCATCAAGCCTTTGCGGAAAAGACTCAACCCCCGAATAAACCCGAGCAAGCCTAAGCCAAAGCCTCCTACCAGCCATCCATCAATGTTTCCATTTGGATACATATCAACTAGAGCAAAAAACCACCCCATGGTAGTTAAGGGAACTTCAAAAGGCAAGCTAAAAAGAGGAGGGATTTGCGTGAGGTAGTCAGCGGCTGAATGGGGTCGAGGAAGGCGTTCGAGCTTTGCCGGCCCACTCGAAAACTTCCGTTAATGCAAGGTAGCGTCGCTTGATTTCGGCCTGGTCGCGACAAGCGTAAGCGTGGCGACAGCCACCGCCGAAATTACAGGAATCCACAGGATATTGCGTAATCCTTCCGCCGCCAGCGTGCTTGAGACCCTGGGACCGGTCGTTCCGCCGACCAGCGCGACCGCCGTGATGGCGCCGAACACTGTACCCGTCCTGCGCGGGAAGCGATCGCCGGCAACGCCCAAGGCCGTGGGGAAAATGGATGCCAGCCCCAGGCCGATCAGGGTGATTCCCATGACCGCAACAGGAAATTCCCCGCTTGTATACGCAACAGCCGCACCCGCTATGGTGATCCCGGTCGAGAGCAGCATGGTCTTCCGGCTGCCCAGAATCCGAAGCAGAAATGCCGCCAGCAAACGTCCAATCCCGATGGCCGCGCTCAGCGCCACCAGCGCCCAATTGGCGCGCTGGGGCGTGGAGTGAAACACTCCGGCCACGATCTTTCCCGCCCATACAAACATGGTGTTTTCACTTCCGGACTCAAAGAACAGCAGCACGCCAAAAAGCCAGACGAGGGGATTGTTGAGAACCCGCAACAGCTCAGCCAGGCGCGTTCCGGCGTAGGTGGGAGATGGAAAACGAAGGATCAACACCGGGATCAGAATCAGGCCGGTGCTCGCGGCGAGAATACGCAGGACGGCAGCAGTTCCAAAGCTTCCGCCGACGGTTGACATCAGCAGCGGAGCCGCCAGAGCGCCCAGGCTGAACGAGAACCCCAGCACGTTGAGCGCGGCGCCGCGCCCCGAAGCGCTCAGGTCTGCCACCAGGGCGTTGGTTGCCGTATTCAGAACACCCCCGCCAAATCCGTAGACGAGCGCGGCAACCGCCAGCGCCGCGTAAGTATGAAGCGACGGCATCAGCCCCAGCGCCCCGGCTACCAGAGCCAATGCCACAGCCAGCACCGGCTTGGCGCCCACGGTGTCGAGAACCGGTCCGACCAGGATGGTTGCAGCCAGAATGCCCGCCAGCGGAAGCGATCCCAGGGTGCCCGCCTGAACGTAATTGACTTCGAGCGACGGTAGCAGCGAACCCATCAACAGCAGAACCACGCCGAATACAAGCATGCAGGCGTTGGCCGTGAGAACCAGGGCGAACCGGCGAACCTTAAAACTGTTTGCGGATTTGTCGTCGCGGGCTGATGGAGGCTGGCTGCCGGAGGTCTCGAGCTCGTTCTGGCCGGAGCTGGTGTGGTTAGTATCGGGCATATCGGTAGAGCAAAGCTTCAGCCCGGCATTCCGCCTTTAAAGGCGGCGCTACTGCAAGCGATCGCAATAATCGAAGGCCAGTCTCGCCGCGCCCAGAAGACCCGCCCTTGTTCCGAGTTGGCTTCGTACCACGCGAACCTGCCTGACTGCCAAGGGCTGTCCCCATCGCTTCATGGTTGCACGCGCGGGCCCGAGAATCAGGTTGCCGGCCGCCGCCACACCGCCGCCAACGACGATGACTTCCGGGTTCAGCACATCCACGAGATTGGCCAAAGCGAGACCCAGATCGTGTCCCGCCTGCTCCAGAAGCAGCCTTGCTTTCCGGTTGCCTTGTCGCGCCATTGCGGTCAGTTCGCGCGCTGAAAGTTTGCGACCAAAATGCCGACTGGCGGCCAGCCCGATGCCGGTGCCGCTCGCGTGAGCTTCAAAGCAACCGATCTTTCGGTAGATCGGACGGAACCGGTCTCGAAGAGCCATCCATCCCACCGCTCCGGCCAATTCCCCGTGGCCTCGCAGAAGGCGCCCATCCGTCAGAATCCCGGCACCAATGCCCGTGCCGATGGCCAGGAAGACTACGTCGCGGCAGTTGCGGGCGGCGCCCTGCCAGGCCTCTCCCATCACGAAGGCATTGCGGTCGCTCTCCACCAGAGTGGGCAGCCGGAACCGCCTTTTCAGGGCCGCCCCCAGGGGCATATGCTCCCAGCCGCGGATGTTGGGTGCCCAGACGTGACCGTCCGGATAGGCCAGTCCCGGCACGTCAACTCCTATCGCGCCGATATTCTTGGCGGTGCTTTGCGCCAGCAAATCCACTACTGCTTCCACAACTTTTGATCCGCCGGCGGAAGGAGTCTGAATCTCAGCGAAGTTGGAGAGCTTGCCGCTCCGACTGACGCGTGCAGCGGCGATCTTCGTCCCGCCGATATCCACGGCCCATACGGCGCGAGGTTTCTGCAGCAATCGTTTCTCCTGCAAAGTTGTCTGACCTTTCATGCCGCCGAGCTCATCTTGACCGCCCAGATTTCACCCGCACTCAGGTCCTTGTCCAGTGAGACGCTTCCATGAGCCGCCTTAAATTCGACCGGGCGATCGGTCACGATGTCCCGCACTTGCCGGACGCTCCATGGAACTTGGACCGAGATGGAAGTCTTGGCCGATCTCTCAGCGTGATTGAAAACGAAGATCAGTTGCTCCTGCGGGCTTTCCAATCGACGGACTTCCACTTTTGCTGTTCCTAGGCCGGAAACCCTCACCGCTGGCTGAACGCCTGCGGCACGGGCAAGCGAAAGCAGCAGTTTCTTTGTGGAAGGATCGTGCTCGCGCTCGTAAGAAAGAGGCAGGAAGGTTCCCGCCATTATGGCCTTGCCTTTGCCGTAAGCCTTTTCGACCACCGCGGGCTGGCCATTTGAAAACCGGGCCAGGACCTGCGCGTCCGCGAGCGGCTCAAGCTCTTCTTCGAAAGCATCTCCTCGCACCGCCTCGCCGGCCTTCATGCCGGGCAGGCTGGGCGAGGCTTCCATCAGCAGTCGTGAGGCCTTGACGGGCCGGATCAATTTTTCCCGCGCGCCAAACATCTGCGAAAGCCCAAAGCCTGGAATTACTTCGCTCGCAAACCCACGAGCATTGTTCCAGCCAAACCTTGCTCCCGCCACAATGGTCCCGCCCTGCTCGACGAAGCGCTTAACGTTGGCAGCCACTTGCTCCGAGATCATCACCGCATAGGGCAGAAACAGGATTTTGTAGTCCCGCACTCGCCCGTCGATCACATCCCGGGTGCTCACAAAGTCCACGGGAATCTGCTCCTCGAAGAAAGCACGGTGCAGGCCTTCGAGCGAGTCCCGCTCCGCATTGCCCAAGGTCGAAAGCGAAGGCTCCGTTCCGCCGACCATGTAAGATAGCCGGTTGTAAAGAATGGCCACTTCCGCGGCGGCTGGCTGTGCCGCGTTGAGTACGGCGGCATTGCGCCCGATCACCCTCGCCGTTTCGCCGGCGGTCCGCGCTCGTGGCGTCAGCGTCCCGTCAAGATGAATCAATCCGTACCCATTAGATTCGTAGCCGGCGTTCATCGGATACCAGGCATAGACGGCAATTTCGCGCGCGCCGTGGGAAATCACCTTCCACATCCAGTAGGCTTCATCCTGAGCGGTGACGGGTTCTGCGATGCGCATTCCGGTGACGCCCTGGCCTGCCTGCAGTTCGCCAATCCAGAAACCCTTGCCGAGGCTGTGGCCGGCGGAGCGCTCGAAGTCCAGACCGGCCGCGAGGTGCTCGTAGGACCACGGGCTCCGTGATGCTGCATGTTTGGGGTAGACCGAAGTGCCGAAGAAGTCGGCATTGTCTGCCATCTTAAAGTCGTCCGGCTGGCCGTAGCCATCCCGCGGATCGGTGAAGAGGCCCGGCACGGCCGCGTGGCTGGTGATGGGATGAAGATGGTCAGCGCTGCGGACGGCATCGACTCGCGTCTTCAAATCAGCGGCCAGCTTGTCGGTAATGAACGCCCGCCAGTCGAGGTAGTCCGTGAAAGAGAGAATGGTTGAAAACCGGGGCGGCGTCACGTCGTCCCATCTCGTAAATCCGCGGTACCAGGCTTTGTGGAGCGCATCCAGGGTCTTGTATTTTGCCTGGAGCCAGCGGCGAAATCGCGCCTGCGTGTAGCGGCAATAGCAGAACTCGGGGTTCTTGAGATAACTGAAGTCCGCCCAATTAACAAGGTGCGGCTCGCTCCACACATCCCAGCCAAAGAGCGAGGAGTGGCGATTTGCGTCCTGCGACAGGGCCCCGATGAACTTCACAACCTCATCGCGGACTGCCTCGTCGTCAATGCAGAAACCGGGCGCCGCCTGGGAATCGATCACCGCTCCTGAGCGGTCTACGAATCGCGCGTCGGGATAGCGCTGGCCAACCCAGTCCGGGGCAGAATCGGTATAGATCTGCACGATCACCCGCAGGCCCCTCTCCTGCGCCAGCCGGAGCAGAAGGTTGAGGTTCCTGAAATCAAACTGCCCGGCTTTCGGCTCGGCCGTCGCCCAATCCACCCAGCACTTGACCGTGTTGAAACCCACCGCCTTGATCTGGTCCAGATCCTTCCCCCAGCGCTGGGCGCTTGAGGGGTCAATTGGTTCAAGCATCGGGGCGCGAGCCTTGCCGCCTCCATACCAAACCGCTACCGGGAAAAACTGCGAAGGCGAAGCGCCTTGCGACGCACCTTGGTCGCCTCTACCCCCTGAGCTTTCTTCCGGGGATTCGGCGGCATGAGCCATAGGTAAGTAAGGGGTTAGTGAGCTTGCGGTGATTACCTTTATGAAGTTGCGTCTGCTGGTCTTGTCGGTCATGACTCCTCTTTTATATACCTGCGAATTTACGGGGCAATCAGGCCGCAGCGGGCAGGGAGTTGCCGAAGGCTCCGCAAAAACAACACTCGCAAAATCGGCGGCGGGCGCCGAAGGTACCAGGATTCTCACGGAGCGCGTTTGGAAACGCGCCGTGCAAACTCCACGAAGACCCGCTGGTTATGGTCCGGCTCAAGTCCGACGTTAGGCGATACAAAAGTAGGCGGCTTGTGTCCGCTTTCTACCAGCCGCGAACCGACCTCAGCCACCAGGGCCATGGCAATCGACACGACCGCCACGGTGGAACCCGCTGCGAATTTTTCCTGTATTCCCTCAACTCCCACCAATGCATCTTCCGGCGGCACACAGTTGTCTATAGCGATGTCGGCGACATCCGGAAGCTGCTTCCCGCTGGAGTGGGTTGCGTGCGCCTGGCGGTAATTCTGGTGTGAAGAGACTGTGATGACGGTCAAACCTTTTGCTTTGGCTTCCAGCGCTACTTCGACCGGAGCGGCGTTCAGCCCGCCGTGAGAAAAAACCAGAATTGAATCCCGCGGCTCAAGCACATAACTGGCCAGGAAGTTCTTTGCGTAACCCTCCTCGCGCTCCAGCCACAGCAACTCGCGCGCGCCGCCCGGACCTACGACGTTGAACCACATCAGTCGCGGATCGTAGATCGGACAGAACCCCACACAGCTGCCGTAGCGCGGGAAGATGTCCAGAACCGGAATCACCGAGTGGCCGCTCCCGAACAGATAGACCAGGCCATCCGACTCGATCGATTCCGCCATCGCGGCCGCGGCTTTCTCGATCGCCGATTGCTGTGTCTGCTCGATCTGCTTCAAGATTTCTGTGATTCGCGAAAAGTATGCTGTTGACGACATTCGATTGCTCTCCCGGCCTTTGGCGCAAGCAGGTTTGAACTTCCCGACCTGGCGAAGCGTTCATTGACCTACCCATTTTTTAGCCCCTAGGATATCTCAAAGTTGCCAAAAAACCGACCAGTAAATAAGCCTTGGGCTGAGCTCGAACTGCCAGGGTTGACTGCGACATACAGCATGATTGATGTTTCTGAAGCCGCCCAGCGCACCCGCCTCCATCGGCCGGTTCACATTCTTGCTGTCGAAAACCCGAAACATCGCAATGGCACACTCCAG
>JARRJI010000075.1:0-27424 GCA_037379595.1 Acidobacteriota bacterium
GCGTGGCTTCAGCGCGATCACCCTCAAGGTCATCACCCATGTTACAGAGGGAACCGGCGGCGGACTTCTTAACGCCATCGACGGTACGCTGGTACTCGCTTTCGGCGGCATCGTAATGGCCGCTCCGCTGGGGCTTGCGGCTGGCATTTATCTCGCGGAATTCGATACGGGACGCCTGGCCCCGACGATCCGCTTCCTGGTAGACGTGCTGGTGGGTGTCCCTTCGATCGTGATCGGTTATTTCGGTTATGTCACGATGGTGGTGGCTCTGGGGTGGAAATTCTCGGTTGCGGCCGGAAGTGTTGCGCTCGCCATTATTTCGCTCCCCTACATCTGCCGCACCACCGAGATGGCGCTTCGCCAGGTGCCGCGGTCGTTGCGCGAGGCAGCCTATGCCTTGGGTGCTGGTGATGGCCGGGTCGCCATGGGCATCTGTGTCCCGGCGGCGCTGCCCGGCATTCTCACCGGCATTTTGCTTGCGCTTGCCATTTCGGTTGGTCAGACGGCGCCGCTGATCTATACGGCCGGCTGGTCCAATTATCTTTGGACAGGTCGTCTCACCAACGAGCCGATCGGTTACCTGACCTATGCAATCTGGGCTTTCATCACTGAGCCCTTTGAGAGCGCCCATGCGCTTGCTTATGCGGCAGCGTTCTTCGTTACCCTTTTTGTGCTGGTGATCAGTATCCTCACGCGCATGGTGTTGGACGAGAACGCAGGTTGGCGACGGCGGAAACCTTGGGAATAATGAGGGACGTGACCACAAGGCAGGAACTGGAACCCATGAATCCAAGTACCCTTGGTGCAGATTCGTCAGGGCGTTCGCGCTTACTTTGGTGCGGTCAGGCGGTCGGGTTCACCTTGCTCATGTCAGGGCTTGTTGCTAACATAGGAGCACGGCTTATTACGTACCGAAGGAGACTGGCGCTGCAGGGATAATCTTATGGGGAACCTTATTGAATCAGAGGTAATTACCGGCGTGCCGGGATCTGAGCGGACAATTGAGGACCCTGAAAAAGGGATCAACAAATCTCAACTCAAGATTGCCGTCAACCGCTTGAACTTCTATTACGGGCCACGCCAGGTTCTTTTTGACGTCTCGTTGAAAATTCCAGATCGGAAGATTACGGCGCTCATCGGACCCTCCGGTTGCGGCAAGTCGACATTCCTGAGGACGTTGAACCGGATGTACGAGACGGTTCCCAATACCCGCGCTGATGGCGAGGTCCTGCTGGACGGCCAGGACATTTTCCAGCTGCACGTTGTCAGGCTGCGGCGGCGGGTCGGGATGGTGTTTCAGAAGTCGAACCCTTTTCCGAAATCCATCTTTGAGAACGTGGCCTACGGCTTGAGAATTAACGGATTGGCCAGGCGCGGCCACGTAGAGGAAGTGGTTGAGAAAAGCTTGCGGCGAGCCGCACTCTGGGATGAAGTGAAAAACCATCTGAACAAGTCCGCCTATGCCCTTTCCGGTGGGCAGCAGCAGCGGCTCTGTATTGCGCGTGCGCTGGCAGTCGATCCGGAAGTCCTGCTGCTGGATGAACCCTGCTCGGCACTCGACCCGGTCGCCACGGCGAAGATCGAAGACCTCTTGTTCGATCTTATGGATAGCTGCTCGATCGTGATTGTTACGCACAATATGCAGCAGGCCGCGCGCGTGGCGGATCAAACCGGGTTTTTCCTCCTGGGGAGGCTCATCGAGTTCAACAAGACGGATATTATCTTCAAGAAGCCAGCCTGCAAAGAAACGGAAGATTATATTACCGGTCGATTCGGTTAGCGGCAGGGAGTGGTCACATTGCGTCATTTTGAAATCCAACTCGGTGAGCTGCGGAAGAAACTGCTCGAAATGAGTGGCCTGGTTGAATCGTCTATCTACCGCAGCGTCCTGGCCCTGGTCGAAAAAGATGAGGAACAAGTCCGCCAGGTGATGGACAACGAAGCCCGCATCAACCGTATGCAGATCGAGATCGACGATCTCGCGACCGGTTTGCTGGCCCTGCAGCAACCCATGGCCACGGATCTGCGCTTCATCACCGCGGCGATCAAGATCAACAGCGATCTGGAGCGGATGGGCGATCACGCTGTGAACATTGCCGAGCGGGCCCGATCCCTGATTCACGAACCGACGATTAAGCCTCTGATTGACATCCCCCAGATGGCCAACCTGGTACAGTCCATGCTGCGTGAAAGCCTGGATGCCTTTATCAAGAAAGATGCCAGCCTGGCCCGCAGTGTTCTCAAATCCGACGACGCGGTTGATCAGATGCGCGATACGATTTACGACGAGCTTGTCCACTATATGGAGTCGGAGCCGTCCGGGATTCGTGGGTGCATCCACCTGATGTTTGTCGCTCGCAATCTCGAGCGCATTGCGGACCACGCCACCAACATCGCTGAAGACGTGGTGTTCCTGGTCGAAGGCGCCGACGTGCGCCACCACGCCGAAGCCTTCAAATAGTTCCCCGTTCTGTGCTTTTGGGTCAAGAGAGCCTTTCTAACTACAACAGGTGGTGTCACACCTGGCGCGCCGGGAAAACACCGTTCCTCCTCCCTGCCGAAGCCAACCGGCGAAAAATTCTTCAGCCACAATGGTATTGCCTTCCTGCCTCCGTCAGACGCAGTAGGTCGCTGGTTGATCGCCCTTGCTGTTATGGCAAGTGCTGTCATGGAACTGGTCGACACGGCTGCAGTCAACGTGAGCCTTCCTTACATTGCAGGGAATCTTTCCGCTTCCGTCAACGAGGCGACATGGGTGCTCACGTCCTATCTGGTGGCCAACGCCGCGGTTTTGCCCATAACAGGGTGGCTGGCGAATTACATGGGGCGCAAGCGGCTTCTGATGCTTGCCGTGACGATCTTCACTGTTGCCAGTGTTCTCTGCGGTCTGGCGCCCTCTCTCCCCATGCTCGTCTTTTTCCGCGTCCTACAGGGCGTTGGCGGCGGATCCCTCCAGCCGACCACCCGGGCCATCCTGCTGGAGACTTTCCCACGCGAAGAGCGAGGCAAAGCGATGGCCTTCTGGGGCGTAGGGATCGTAGTGGCTCCGATCCTGGCGCCAGTGCTGGGCGGCTGGCTGACCACGGACTACACCTGGCGACTGGTCTTTTTTATCAACGTTCCCATCAGCATCATCGGGCTTATCCTGGTCCATCTGTTTGTGCACGACCCCGCCTACATCCGGCGTACATCAAACCGCATTGATTATTGGGGACTCGGGATGCTGGTGACCGGCATCGCAGCGCTCCAGATCATGTTCGACAAAGGGCAGGAGGACGACTGGTTCGGATCGCACTTCATCGTCACCTTGGCCATCATCGCGGCAGTCTGCCTGACAGTCTTTGTGATCTGGGAGTTGCGCAGCAGGGATCCGATTGTTCGGTTCCGGCTGCTCAAACACCGCACCTTTGCGGTGGGAGTGGCGCTTTCCGCCATCATGGGAATCATCTTGTTTGGCAGCACCGTCCTGCTGCCGCTGTTCATGCAGGAACTGCTGGGGTTCCCGGCAATCACCGCTGGCGAATGGAACACTCCCAGAGGCCTGGCTACGATGGCCTTCATGCCGATTGCAGGAATCCTGATCAGCCGCCGGTGGGATATGCGCAGGCTGCTCTTTTTCGGGATCCTGACGGCGGCGGTCGGAGTGGGTGGTTTCTCCTTTCTGGATCTCAGTGCAGGGCCGTGGAATTTTGTCTTGCCCGAGGCCATCATGGGGCTTGGTTTCTCCTTTATTTTTGTTCCCCTGGCCACTATCACCGTCGATCCCATCCCTGCCGAACAGATGGGTTATGCCACGAGCATCATCGCACTGATGCGCAACCTCGGCGGTGGTCTGGGAATTTCCGCCGTTACCACCCTGCTGGCGCGCCGTGAGCAGTTTCATCAGGACGCCCTGGCGGCGCACATCACTCCCTTCAGTCCGCTCACCGCTCCGTTCCTGGCAAATGTTCACCAGCAACTTGCGGAGCAGGGCGTGAATTTTACGGGCGCAGGCCGGCATGCCCTGCAACTGCTGTATGACGTCCTGTTGAAGCAATCGGCGGTTTTGAGCTACCTCGACGCTTTTCGCTTCCTCACCTTCCTTTTCGTCGTGGTTTCACCCCTTGTCTGGCTGATGCGCAAACCGGTGCATACCTCCGAAGAAGGCGCGGATGGCACGGAATAAGGCGTAGTGTCGAAAGCCTATGCAACGCACCGGACTGCCGCCCGGTGCCGACGGAATGTGATTCGCGCGGCGAATTCGGCCGGCACCGCGGGTACAATCCTTACTTGACATTAGTACGTGGCGTACTATATTAGTACGTGACGTACTATGAGTAAAAGTCCCGACTCGACCCTTCCCATGGTGCTTCTTGGGCTCGTCCGCCAGGCGCCGCGATCAGGCTACGATCTGCGCAGGATGTTCATTTTGTCACCCATGGCACATTACAGTGACAGCCCGGGCTCCATCTACCCGGCCCTGGCCCGGCTCCAGCAAAAGCGTTGGATCAAGCCAGTTGACGAGCCTGCTGGCTCCCCGCGGCGCAGGCAGCGTTTTGCCATCACACGCCAGGGACTTGCCGCACTTAAGAAATGGTTGAGCAAGCCCGTCACGCGCAGCGACGTACGGTACCGCCCCGGGGACCTCATGCTTCGCTTTGCGTTCCTGTTTGAAGTCAGCGGCAGGACGGCAACGATTCGATTCTTGTCGGATTTTGAACGCGAGACTTCCGCCAATGCCACCTCAATCCGTGAATACCTCGAGGAGAACAAAGCCCACATGAGTGCGGCTGGCCGGATGGCTCTCGAATACGGCTTGGGCGAATACCTGACACGGGCTGAATGGGCCCGCCGGGCCCTCGCTGAACTTCGGAGGAAACGAAGATGAGCGGAAGATTTGAAGTATCCTACGTCTGGAAAATTGTTGCCTGCGCGGTTGCCTATCTCGTGGGTGTCATGCTTTCCGGAGTCGTTTTTCGCTTGCTGGGCATCGCTTTGCCCTCTTCCCCTGTTCCGAACGCTGCGCCAGCCCAGCACCCGATGCTTCTCATGTTTGCGGCCAGCCTGCTTCTTGCGGTGGGACTGATGCCGCTGGCTTACCGGCTGCAAGGGAGCTTCGCAAGCCGCGCTACCATTCTTGTGGTTTTCGTTTTCGTGTCTGCCAACCTCAATAACGTGATTGAAGGGACTCGATTCATGGTCGCGTACGCAAAGGGCGGAGCGTCCACGCTGCTGGCCTTTCAGACTTTGCCCTTTGTTCTGTTTGCCCTCACCTTGGCAATCTGGATCTGGCGCGATCGAGAGCCGGCACCTTTTGGGCCCCGGCTGGCGAAATTCTTCTCCCAACGCAGTCCAGTTTCCTGGTCCTGGCGGATTCCAGCGGCTGTAATCGGTTTCCCCGTGATTTACTTCTTCTTCGGATTGTGCGTGTCTCCCATTGTTGTTCCTTACTATCGCACTCCGGGGCTCGGGCTGGTGATTCCGAGTTTCGCCACGATGTTTTCCACCGCAATCGGACGCAGCGCCCTGTACCTGGTTGCTACCTTGCCGGTTCTGATTCTATGGAACGGTACGCGCCGCCAGTTGGCATTTGCCCTGGGTCTTGCCTTTACGGTGATGGTCGGCTGGGCCCCTTTGCTCCAGGCATCTTTCATGCCGACCACATTGCGGATTGTGCACAGTCTGGAAATCTGCGCGGACTCGTTTGTGTACGGAATTCTTCTGGTGGTTTTGCTGACCGCGGTGCCAACCACCAGCCCCTCGGCCCAATCGGCGGGTCCCGCCCGCGATGAAGCGGCTGGATCAGTAGGGTAAAATACAGCCATCTTTCGACTTTGCAGCAATTCTTTGCAATCTCCTTAACAGGGCACCCTTTGCCTTGTGAACACAAGTATTTGGCCCTGCGTCTTTTGTGCGGCGCCCCGGTTGTTGCCCTTGTCGAGATCCATTCGCCAACTGCAGCCTTGGCTTGCCTCGCAACTCTTGCTCACTGTTGCCTGTTGATCACCAATTTCTTCCTCACCCGTCTGTCTTGCGAAAGACGGCATTCTTTTGAAAACAGCCGACCAATCGCCCGCATTGCGAAACCTGGGCTCGGGAGCACATCGAAGCCCGAGCACGAGCCTCTTAATTCGCGTAATTCATCCCGATGTGATATACTCATATCGCTTTATCCGTTTTTGTGACCAGATCTCATGGAACCTTGGAGGCCACAGAATCTCAGATTTTGTGGCCTCTCTTGTTTTTGGAGAGTGGTTGCGAAAGCAGAACAAGTCAATTTGAATGTAACAAAGGAACAGTAGAACATTTATGGAAAAAGAACAAGGAACGGTGAAATGGTTCAATGACTCGAAGGGCTATGGATTTATCCAGCGCTCGACGGGGGATGATGTTTTTGTGCACCACTCGGCCATTCAGTCGGAAGGATTCAAATCGCTCGCCGAAGGCGAATCTGTGGAATTTACGGTCACCAAGGGCCCCAAGGGGTTCCAGGCAGAGAACGTAACAAAACTCTAAAACGAACCATGCTTTACGCCCGCGCCTTACACCTCCCGTAGTGGCGCGGGCAAGAGCCCTCCCAGGAATACATGGTGTCCATTCAGATCCGATATCTCGGGTTCCAATTAAACGCGAACGGCAGGGACTACACTTACCGCGTCGTCAACGCCAAAGAAGGCGAGCGCGAGTTTGTAATGAGTATTTCCAATCGCGCCTTTGCCGAACACCATTTTCCTTATCAAGACGCTGCAGATCTCTGCTACCGGAAACTACAGAAGGCGCTCGACGCAGAAAGCCCCGACCAGCCTCTTCCTTCCCGGTCCACGCTGTCTGACCAAGAACTCGATGAGTACTTGGGGCGCCGCCGCCCGGCCAGAAGACGATCCTGGTAGGGTCTGCAAGACCAAGATCTTCCCTTTTTAATATGATCTCCGTAGATAACGTCATCGCTATACCTGTTTATTGATTAAAGAAGGCATTTCGAGTGCATTGGTACTCCTTCGGTTTCGCCCAGGGCCTCTGGACCGTCATACTGCAGTTGGTGGCTTTGGCTTGCTCCACCGGCGCTGGCGTTACGCCTCTCACCAACGGTATATTGCAGATCAACGGATTGGGAGCGGAACTCGGCGAGATCATTTCCGTCCTCTGCGACCTGTCATAGACATTCCCCAAGGACCGTTGCGCATGCCGATTGCTTTGGGCTCAAGAGAAGCGTCCAAGCTCTTCCAGTGTACGATGAAGCGTCTCAACACTTTGATTCTGAGATACTTGTGATGTTTTATCTCCGTTTCGCAAGACGTGACATTTGTCACGTATGTCGGTGAGTACGCTCACAGAAAGTCCATGCAGGGCGGGCTAGCTTTAAGTTGAGGGTAGACGCTGGCAATGGGGAGAGGTGCTAGCGTGTTAATAACCAGCTGTGCCGATGAGAACTCGCCAGCGCCCCCGGAAGGAGGGAAAGGAGCAAGCCAATGGCGGGCAAAGAGCTAGTTGTAAAGTCCGAAGAACATATTGCTCCCTTCAAGCTGACGGAATTTGACAAAATGTTCGATCGCATGCGCGAAATGCAGGAAATGATTGCGCATCGGGCATTCGAATTGTTCGAGAGGGGAGGCAGGATTTTCGGCCGCGACCTTGAGAACTGGTTCAGGGCAGAGTCTGAACTGCTTCGTCCGGTAAATATCAGCGTTGAAGAGACTGACGAAGGTCTCGAAGTGCAGGCAGAAGTTCCCGGAAGTTCCCGGCTTTAAGGCTGAGGAACTCGAAGTCAGTGTTGAACCTTATCGCCTGACGATCACAGGTAAACGGGAAGCCAAGAAGGAAGAGCATAAGAAAGGCAAGACCGTTTACTCCGA
This sequence comes from Acidobacteriota bacterium, assembly GCA_037379595.1. Lineage (GTDB taxonomy): Bacteria > Acidobacteriota > Terriglobia > UBA7540 > UBA7540 > SCRD01. The sequence goes on from JARRJI010000075.1 coordinate 7,833, forward strand.
GCGGCGTGCAGAAAATCTTATGCGCGTCATCGAATTGCCGGTGGAAGTGGACACGGCAAAGGTCAGCGCAACACTGAAAGATGGATTGCTGGAATTTGCGATGCCAAAGGCAGTTCCAGCGCGGAAAATCGCCATCGAAAAGAAAGCAGCATGAAACGCATCCGCACGCGGTTGGCGAGAAGGGAGCTCGGAACCGGCAGCGGGTAGTCACTGGAAGTCCGGCGCCGGGCACGGTGGAGGCAGGCTACGGTGCGGGCCTGTGGCCATCGGTGCCGGGAAGAAGGCTGCCTCCCCCCTTCTCGCCAGTGGGATTTAGAACGAACAGCAGGGATGTAGTTGAAGAGGAGGCCGCAATGAAAGGTAAGCCAACATGGAAACCGGTCGGCCTTTCTGCAAACAAGTGGCGACAGGCGGGTCCGGCCCGGCGTCCCATTACACCGCAAGGGTCAAAGCGGCTGACCCAGAAACAGGTTGGGAGATCCTCCGGATTCAGGCAGGCTCCCTCAAAACGCAAACCCTAGCCCCGCCAGGAGGGCCTGGTTTTTAGAAGAAGGGAAGGAGGATGCCATGTCAATTACTCAAAGAGTGCAGGAGTACCTTGACTTGAACAACGTGCGATTTGAATTGCTTCCTCACTACCCGGCGTTTCCTGCTCAGAAGACGGCTCAATCGCTGCATGTCTCCGGCAAGCACTTTGCGAAATCTGTCGTTCTTCATGCAGACGATCGCCTGGTGATGGCGGTTCTTCCCGCTTCACATCGACTGAACCTCCATGACCTCAGGCAGGAACTCGAAGTACGGCATCTCGAGATGGCGCCGGAGAGCGAGGTGGAAAAGATCTGCTCGGACTGCGAACTGGGTGCTTTTCCTCCGTTCGGACACTTTTACGGGATGGAGACCTGGGTGGACCGGTCACTTGAAAAGTCAGAAGAGATTGTGTTTAATGCAGGCACTCACACGGAAGCTATTCGGATGAAGTACTCAGACTACTTCAAACTCGCACATCCGAAGCTGGCAAGTTTTGCTGACCCGGAATCGCTGGCAGCTTAGAGGCGATCGACCGGATTGTTTTGCCGAAAAGGTGGCGTGAAGCTGTTTCTTTTGAGATACAGCAGAAAGCCCTGGGAAGAGGAGATCTTTCCTTCCATTGCAGATGGGGGATTGGTGTGAACCAGGTGCTGGTCTTTCCCTTTTGAAAGTGTTGCCCGGGGAAAAATAAAGGCGGCTCGCTGCCGCCTTTTTCTTTTTCCGACCTTTTATCGGAGACCCGCGGTCGGGCATCAGGAGAATTCCCGAATGTTAGGGAGCCGCTCACCCAAAACTGCTGGGTGCTTTGCTTTTCTCTCCATCTTACCCGCAACGGCCCGGATCCTGGCCGTCCGTCCATCAGACTCCACGGGTCTCCGGAGCTCAGGTTACTTCCCGCACTACCCTCCACCTCTTTAGATGCCCCATCCACCCCGCAGGTTAACCTTATTATTCTAGTTCCGCCCCATGGGAAAGCCAGAACTTGCCACCTCGCCATTGAGCGCCGTTGCGTATACAGGACTTGCCATGGGTCGAAACTTTCATGTCCCTAGACTCTCCACCCCGCGTCGCTAGGGTTGGCCTTGTTCCCTGCTGGCGACAAGGTTTCTTGACATAGCCTGGAGCAATTCGGTTTGCTGCACCGCTTCCAGACGGGCGGCGCGTGTCTCCGCGTTCAGGGCTGCAAGTTCGTTGCGAATGTTCACCAGATTTCCATCGATCGAATAGAGCTTGAGGGGTGCCAGAATCAAGGCAAGCAGGATCGCGATACCGAGCAAAATCCCCACAAGAATGATAATCGGTTCCATCTCTCACCTCCCGCGGGCTTCAGTCAGCATCAGACTACGCGCTTTAGTTCTAACCCGGGTCCTGCCGCATTGCAAGCTGCAACTCGCAAAAGATGCTTGCTACAGATTCAACGCCAACTGTTCGTACCGACGCGCCAGAGGAGGCTCATCGCGTTTGTCGTCGAGGTGGTAGCGGGCGCGCAACTCGGCCAGCTGCCGGGCGATGCGCTCCTTGTATTCGCCTGTGAGATAGGCCGAGTCCCGGTAGAGCCTCCGGTAGCGCCGAACGAGTTGCGGAAACTCCTTTTCCAGAAACGGCATGAACTGCGCCATGGCGCTGGGCATCAGGAAGAGGACGTTGCCGAAGAGGAACTGAGCCTGATGCGTGGACGCCGAACGCGCGAGCGTATCGAGTTGAGCTGGTGAATCCGTCAACCCGGGCAGGATGGGCGCTGCATTGACGCCCACTCGAATGCCCGCGGCGGCGAGTTCTGCTACGGTTTCCAGGCGCTTCAGGGGCGGCGGCGCTTTCGGCTCGATCAGGCGAGCCAGGCGCTCGTCTACCGAAGTGATGGTCATGTGCACGCTGAAGCGGTGCCGACGCAACAGCGACCGGAGGAGGTCGAGGTCGCGCAAAATCAGAGTGCCCTTGGTGGTGATGGAAAAGTTGAGACCCTCAAATTCCCGGAAAACCTCCAGCATGCCACGCGTGACTTCAAACTGTTTCTCCGCTGGCTGGTAAGGATCGGTCGCAGTGCCAAGCGCGATGGGGAGTCCGCGGTCGCGTGCCCGGCGGAGTTCCTCTCGCAGGAGACCAGGCGACCCGGCCTTGGCGAAAATTTTCCGCTCGAAATCGCGGCCGTCGTGCAACTCCATGAATTCGTGCGTGTATCGTGCGTAGCAATACTTGCACCCGAACTCACAGCCGCGATAAGGGTTCAGCGTCCATGCAAACGGCATTCGGCGGCTGGACTCGCGGTTCAGCGCCGAACGCGCCGGAAGCGCAAAGTATTCGACGCTGGCCCGCTCTCGCATCTTTGGGCTTGCCTGCGCCATCCGTGCAATGCCTACCAACTTCGCGGGCGGAGCAGCCGAGGCAGGGAAAGCCCCGGACAGACTATCAGTCGTTCCGCAGGACCCGGCGGGGACGGGGGTCGGCTCGTGGGCAATCGAGCAAGGCCTAGTCGCTACTGTTGGCGATCGAAAACTGACCGAGGTTCCAGCAAGCAGATTCTCCATAGCCCTAACCCTCGTGAAAGGATTAAGACCATATTCGCTTTTTCTTCGCCATTTGTCAAGACCCATATGAGCCACTGAAGGCTCGTTGAGACTTCAGCCTATACATTTAGAATCAACAGGTTATGTTTCTGTTTAAGACGGTGGGCTATTCTGAACCGACCATTCGCCTGTAGACGTAGCGTATTTCCCGCTGAACATCTTTCAATCTCTCGCCCAGCGTCGCAGAGGATGGGACAAGTCCCCATCGTCGCACCAGATTCTCGACCGCCTCGCGGTGCCCGACGTGCGCCGGCAAGCCCTCCGCCGCTTTGCCGGTCACCAGTCTTTCGGCGTGATCCAGGCTGCGCAGGAACGCTGCTCCATCGCGAAGTGCGCGAGCGTCATCTTTGCTGAGGGCTCCGGCGGAACGCAAGGCTTCGATCTGGGTAGCCGTATTGGCTCCGGGCGGAAGCTGCACCCGATGCCGCAGCCGAAGGTATGAAACCGCAAAGTCCACGTCGTAATAGCCGCCGGGAGCCGTCTTGGTGTTGGTGGGCGGAACGCGCATTTCCTTTTCCAGCCTGCGCCGCATCAACTGCAGTTCGCCCTCGAGGTCGGGATAATTCTGAAACCGATTGAAGACCTCCACTACAAGGTCGTCCACCAGCCTGCGCGCCAATTCCGAATTGCCGGCCAGTGGGCAGGCTTTGAGGTACGTCAACGCTTCCCACACCTGCGCGGATTCCCTTATATACCCCAGCAGAGAAGTATGCGTAGGAATCAGTTCACCTTCCTGCCCGCGCGGGCGCAACCGAGTGTCCACGGCGAAAAGGGTCCCTTCACGCGTGTAGCTTGAAAGCACTTCGATAACTTTCTCTGCAAGTCGCATCCACCGTGCAATCTCTTCCCGCGGGGTTTCGGCCGGAGCCACAAAGACCAAGTCGGCGTCGGACGCCAGATCGAATTCGTTCAGTCCCAGGCGGCCCAGGCCGAGAATCACAAGCGGCCCTTCGGGCTCACTGACTGCTTCAGGTTTCAACGCTTCGTCCAGCGCCTGATGCCCGATCCAGAGCGCACTGGCCACCGACCTTCCCGCCAGTTCAGTCCATTGTTCAAGGCGCGTAAAAATGTTTCCCAGTTCGGCCAGGTCCATGACGGCCAGAGCCAGCACCGTCGCGCGAAAGTTCCGCCGCAACAGGAACATTTTTTCGCGCACGTCGAAGGCGCCTTCCGGTACCCAGGGGAAAGGCTCAAGCGTGGCCGTTCCTTCAAGCCCGATAATCATCTGCTGCTGATCTTCCGCTGCAGGTCGATGATCTTCCGGGCAATCGAGCGCCGCGATCTCTTCTGGATGATGGACAAGCAAGCTGGTCAGGTAATCGCTGGAGGCGCCGATCTCCAGCGCGCGCGCCACACATTCCGGCGCCTGGCAGGCGTGGCGGAATGCTTCGGGAGAAGCCAACAGAGCGCTGAACAGCCGCGTCACACTCTTGTGCGCGCGGTCCGGGATTTCCGTATTCCGGAGCAGCGCGGCCAGTTCTGGCGCTTGTGCATCGAGGTAGTCCAGCAGCGATTCATAAGAGTGCGGAGTTTGATCGCCGACCGGGGCGACAAGAGGTTTCAGTGAGTACACTGTTCCCGGCAGCGGCGCGGCGTCCGGCCGCACAATGCGCTCGTGAATATCGTTAACCGTGTCGAAAGCGTTCTGGATTTTTCTCAGAAGCTTCTTGCCCGGTGATTTGCTGCTGTCAATGTCGGTACGGCGAGCCAGGCGGTCCAGGGCACCGGTTTCGGTGGGCAGGCGGTGAGTCTGGAGTCCCAGCTCGAACTGGACGCGGTGCTCAACATTTCGAAGGAACTCATAAGCGCTGACCAGGGCGGCGTAGTCACGGTCAGAGCTCCACCCCTTGTCGTTCAGTTTGCGCAGGGCCAGCAGGGTTCCGCCTGATCTCACCCAGCGGTCTGCCCCGCCGTGCAGCCGCTGCAGGCATTGAGTCAGAAATTCAATGTCGCGAATGCCACCCTGGTGCAGCTTGACGTCGATAACGCCACTCCGTCCGTGCTCCAGCTTTTTGGATATCCTTTCGCGCGATCGCAGCACCGCTTCGACGGCGGCAAAATCTGTGGGCGAGCCGTAAATGTGCGTTTCCACAGCCCGCAAGAACTCGCGCGTCACACGCGCCTGACCGACGGAGTGTCGCGCTTTGATCAGCATTTGCAGTTCCCACTCGCGCGCCCTGTGCGCATAATAGGCTAGCGCCGATTTCAAACTGATTGCCAGGTCGCCCATGTCGCCTTCAGGGCGCAGGCGCAGGTCCACACGGAAGACCTGCCCCTGAGGCGTGGACTGCGTGATGGTGCGCGTGATGGCGTGGGCCAGCCGCACGAAATATTCCTTGTTGGTGATAATGGAATCCGGCTCGCTGCCGCCAGCCGTTTCACCGTCCTTTTCATAGAGGAAAAGCAGATCGATGTCGGAACTGTAGTTGAGTTCGTTGCCTCCCAGCTTCCCCAGCGAAACAATGCTGAAGCCGCTGCGCACAATGCGGCCCTGCGCGTCGCGATATTGCGGCTGGCCGTAGCGCTTTTCCAGTTCCTGGTCGCAGAATATCAGTGCATTCCACAGCATCACGTCCGCCAGCATGGAAAGCTCCAGCGTGGTTTCGCCCAGAGTTGAAAGGCCCAGAACATCCTTCAGTACAATGCGCAGATAGTTCCGCCTCTTGAAGCGTGCCAGTTGAGCGGAAAGCCACGGGTCGGGATGCGTGGTGGAGAAGCGCGCGTAGTCCTGCATCAGTTCTTCGCGCGATTTCAGCTTGGTGAATTTCCGGTCACGCGCAAACTGCCCTGGGAGCGAAGGGTCGGCAAAAAAGCTTTCCGCCAGAAAGGTGCTGTAACCGAAGATGGCCACCAGGTAGGTCAGCGCGGTGGGGTAGCGTACCAGATCGTCCAGTACGTCGGCCGGGGCCCCTGTGACGTAGCGCTCCAGCAGGTTCAAAGCTCCGTCCGGGTCAGGCGAATGCGCCAGCAGGGATGCCACGGGCACCACCAGCGCCGGCGCCAGCCGCGCAGTCAGGCGGGCGATGTTGCTCTCGGCTTTTGATGGATCCTGAAAAGCAATCCCTGTGAATTCCGGACGCATTACACCCGATTATACCAGCCCGCCTGGTTTGCATGGGGTGCGCAGAGGCCGCTCGAAGGGAGTCTAAAGTGCCTGCCGTCCGCCGGGTCAGATAAACAGGCTGGTTCGGGACTTCAGTGAATCCGCGAGAAAGCTCGCGACCCCGCCGCATTCGAATCCTTCGGCAAGCTCGGATTCTTTAATTCCCATGACGTCCCGAGACATTTCGCAGGCGATGGTGCGCACGCCCAACTCGCGAGCCAGCGCGATCATCTCTTCGAGCGAGCTTACGTTTTTCTCCTTCATCATGGAACGCAGCATTTTGGCGCCCACCCCGAAGTAATTCATTTTGGATACGGGAAGGTCAAGGCTGGATGCGGGAGACATCAGCGTCATGGCTTTCTGGAAAAAGGTCTTGCCGGAAAACTCCGTATTCTTCTTCAGAACGCTCAGACCCCAGAAGGTGAAGAACATGCTCACCTGCTGGCCCATGGCTGCGGCGCCGGTGGCGATCACGAAGGCCGCCAGGACGCGGTCGAGATCGCCGGAAAAGACGATGATCGACACGCGGTCTTCCGGCGCCCGCTCCTCGAGATCCTGGAGGCGCTTGGTTAGTTCCTGGACCTTTTCCTCAAGCGCCTGCACGCGGGACTTCTCTTCACCCGCCCGGGTATCGAAGCTGGTTCCCATGAGTACACCTCCTCAAACGGTTCGCCTGACGTAGTGGACGTATACGTTCGCGCCATTTACGGTCTCTTCTTCCTGGGCGACCAGTTCCACGTTTTTAGCGATCCGGGTCCAGCCCTGGAAGTCCGCGACCGAGCCTCGGTCACTGGCCATCACCTTGAGCACCTGCCCCGGCTCCAGATTCCCGGCCTCCTTTTGCGCGTTAACCAGGGGCATGGGGCAGTTGAGGCCGCGCGCGTCAAACAACTTGTCAAATGGCTCACTCATGTTCTTTCTCCGTTGGATTTCATCGATGCCTGAGAGTGGTTGCGCGCGTCCAGCACGAAGATCTTCTCACGGCGCCCCCGGGGACATCAGCAGGCCTTCCTCCGCCCATGCAGATTCAACAGTTTTCCCCATGGAACGCCCCGATGCATGAAATTATATCAAACCCGTTCCTGCCCGGAGCGAGATTTCGATGTCCTGGTGTCGTGCGAGAACGCAATCCGGCAGCAAGTGTGCGAACCCCTTCGTGATACGATAAAGCCGGATACGCCATGCCGCCTGACGACGAACCCGTCCGCATTCCCATCACTGACATTTTTGACCTGCACTCGGTGCAGCCCAGGGAAGTGCAGGAAGTGGTCCAGGCCTACCTTGAAGAGGCCAACCGCATGGGGCTGAAATCTCTGCGCATCATTCACGGACGTGGCATCGGAGTGCAGCGCCGGATTGTCCGCGCCGTGCTTTCGCGCACGTCTTTCGTAACTTCTTACGCGGACGCACCTCCTGAAGCCGGCGGGTGGGGCGCTACCATCGTCACACTGCGTTAACCATGCCGCAGGGTAACTCCGAACAAGAAACGTGTTGTCCGTCATTGCCCACGGATTGTTACTTTCTTACGTCGGTGACGGCAAGGCCCCTTCCAGCCTGTGACCTTTGGCCCTACTCTGTCGCCGGAGCCCAGTCCCTGCTACACTGCGGATAGGCCCACCACACCCTGATGGATCGAGGTGTGCGATTAGGGAAAGTTGCCATTCTTTGCAGCAGGGATTATATTCCAACACTGTGATGGTCAGAAGCCCTCGAATCGAGATCAAGTATTGCACGCAATGCCGCTGGTTGCTGCGGGCGGCATGGATGGCGCAGGAATTGCTCACCACCTTCCAGGATGAGATTGGCGAAGTCGCGCTGATTCCCGGCACGGGAGGGGTGTTCGAGATTCGCGTCGGTGACGAAGTGATCTGGTCCCGGGCCGAGCAGGGTCGCTTCCCGGACATCAAGGAACTTAAGCAGCTTGTGCGGGACCGGATCGCACCGAGAAAGGATCTGGGACATTCAGAAGGCAGAAAGCAATAAGCAGAAGGCGGCAGGCAAAAAACAGAAAGTAGCCCTTCCTAACTTCCCACAGTACACCTCTCGAAAAATGCGACGGCTCGCAGCACCGTACCAGCTCTGTCTCCGTATCCTCTGTGAACAAAAAGCTATAATACAGACGGCACTGGGGGCCTCTGTGTTCTCTGTGTAAACTCCTCACTCCTGGGCGTTGGTAGTGTAGGCGCTGGCCTGGTTCAGGTGCTCGATGGTGGAGGCATCCAGCTCGAGCTTTGTGGCTTCGACCAGATCATTCAACTGCTCTAGCGTTCGGGCGCTGGCAATGGGCGCCGTCACGCTGGGACGGGCGATGAGCCAGGCAATGGCTACGCGGGCCGGAGTCGAGTTCAGTTGTTTGGCAACTTCCTCGACCGCCGCCACAATGCGGAAGCCGCGCTCGTTCATGTATTTCTTGACGAACTGGCCGCGCGCGCTTTTGGCAAGATCGGCTTCGGAGTGATACTTGCCGGTGAGGAATCCGCTGGCCAGCGAAAAGTAGCCGATGACACCGAGGTTCTTTTCCTGGCACAAGGGCTCAAGTGCCGTTTCGTAGCCTGCGCGTTCGACGAGGCTATATTCCGGCTGCAGCGATTCGTAGCGTGGAAGGCCGTTCTTCTCGCTCACCTCCAGCGCCTTGGCCAACCGCTCGGCGGTGTAATTGGAAGCGCCGATGGCGCGCACTTTGCCCTCGCGGATGAGCTGATCATAGGCGGCCAGGGTTTCTTCAAGCGGAGTGTCGGGGTCGTCGCGGTGTGATTGGTAGAGATCAATGTGATCGATGCGCAACCGGCGAAGCGAGTCCTCCGCCGAGCGCAGGATGTAAGCTTTGGAGAGCCCTTTGCGCCCGGGCCCCATCTCCATGCCGACCTTTGTGGCGATGACGACGTCATTCCGGCGTCCGCTCCGCTCGAGCCACTTGCCGATCAGCGCTTCCGATTCTCCGCCCTGGCAGCCGGGTGCCCATTTGGGATAAACGTCGGCGGTGTCAATCAGATTGAAGCCCTCGTCCACAAAGGCGTCGAGCAGCTTGAACCCCGTCGGCTCATCCACCGTCCAGCCAAACACGTTGGCGCCCAGAGCGAGCGGGGCAACGTCAAATCCGGAATTTCCCAGTTTGCGTTTTTCCACTTTTACCGCCCTCCAAAGTTTATGTGATGCGCGGGACGCAGTGCTTGTTTCAGATTTCCACTGGCCTCTATGGCAGGGTTGCGTGTTGTTCAGAAAAGAGCCGGATAGCAAAGCCCCATCGGGCTCAGCAGGCAGAAGGCAAGAAGCAGGAAGCGGACCTTCCCAATTTCCAAGGCGCGCATCGCGAGAGGCGCGATAGGTGGCCATCCAGGCGTCTGTTACCGCTTGACTGCAACCACGATGCCTGTGGCCCAGGCGAGCTTGGCAATGGTAAGGCGATCGTCGCCCGTCAATTGATCCATCAGATGCGAAACCCGTTCCACGTGGGCCTTGGGCCACTTCGGCAGAGGGAGCATGTCGTCGACGATATAAAAGCCGCCCGGCTTCACAACTCGCAGGCACTCTTCAAGGCCCTCGAACTTGCCGGGGATGGCATCAGCAAAAACAAAGTCGTAGTTCTCCGCCGGCTGGCTTTTCAGGAACAGGAAGCCGTCTTCCAGGACAAGTCCCAGGCGACCGTCATTGCCGAGGACGTCGCGCGCCACTGCCTGATGTTCGGCGTCGAAGTCAACACTGGTCAGACTTGAATGAGCGTCCATTCCGGCCAGGATCCATGCCGTCGCAACTCCCGTTCCGGTTCCCAGCTCCAAAAACCGCCCGCCCGGTTTTGAAGCCGCCAGCGTGCGCAGCAAAGCCCCGGTGAGCGGCTCGGAGGCTACATCAAATTTCAGATCCCGGGTCCGGGCGGTAATCCCAGCCAGCGCCGCAGGCGGCTCAATGAAATTGAAGTGGTTTGTTCCTGTCGTTTCAGTAGGCATCATGCGAATTGTACCCACGCTTTGGAGAAACTGCAAAACAAAGTCGTGCGGGACTGTTCTGTACTGTAGCGACGACCGACCGGTTCATCATAATTTGCGATCCCTCTTAAGTGCATCTCCTGACGCCGTGATATTCTTATGACCATCTTCTTGAGGCCTTGAGGGGGGATCTGTGATGGACCCAAAATCTGCTGCGCGCGAAAGTTTCGAATCTGCCCACGATGGGCTGATCGAACTCAGTCACCGCATCCATGCTCACCCGGAGCTGGGCTTCGAAGAGGAGAAAGCCTCTGCCTGGCTCTGCGAATTCCTGGGCGACGCCGGTTTCGCTGTGGAAAAGGGCATTTGCGATCTTCCCACGGCCTTCCGCGCCCGTGCCGGGTCGGGACCGCTTCACCTGGGAATTTGCGCCGAATACGATTGCCTTCCCGGGATCGGCCACGCCTGCGGCCACAACATCATCGCCGCCTCCTCGGTGGGCGCAGCGATTGCAGCGGCAAAAGTGGCGGACGAGTTGGGCCTGACCATCACTGTGATCGGCACGCCCGCGGAAGAAGTGGGCAATGCCGGCGGAAAGATTCTGCTGCTTGAGCGCGGCGGGTTTGAGGGCATTCATGCCGCCATGATGGTGCACCCGGCGCCCTTCGATCTGCTGCGGGCAAAGATCATGGCGGCTTCGATGTTTGAGGTTCATTACACCGGCAAAGCGTCTCACGCCGCAGCTTTTCCGGAGCTGGGCGTGAACGCGGCGGATGCCCTGACTATTGCGCAAACAGCCCTAGGCCTTCTGCGCCAGCACATTCGCCCCGCCGACCGGATCCACGGCATTGTGACCAACGGCGGCGCAGCCCCCAACGTCGTTCCCGCCCACACTTCGGCCAAATACATCGTTCGCTCCGAAACGTTGGATCAACTAACTGAGTTGCGGTCAAGGGTTCACCGTTGCTTTGAGGCCGGAGCTCTTGCCACGGGATCGAAAATGGAAATTGTGGGGGGCGACAAGCCTTACGCCGAGATGCGACATGACGAGACCATGGCGGAGATTTACCGGCGGAATTCCGAAGCCCTGGGCCGGCCGTTTCCCGATCCCGGCGAGTGGGGAACCCGGCCTGTTGCTTCCACTGACATGGGCAACGTCTCCCGGGCCATGCCTGCGATCCATCCTTCGATCAGCATTAACTCCCTGCCGGCCGTCAATCACCAGCCGGAGTTTACCGCACACTGCATTACACCGGACGCGGACAAGGCCCTCGTCGACGCCGCTCTGGCCATGGCGTGGACCTGCATCGACCTCGCGGCAGACCAGGACATTCGTTCCCGTTTGATAGCCCGCCGCTGACACCGACGTGTCGCAAGCCTCACTTCAGGGATGGCCGCTTCGAATCTGGCTGCTGGCTTAATCGGCCATGACGCAGCCTGCAAAGCGCATACTCTTGCGAGATTCCTTGCATGCCGCGCGGTATCATAGTAGCTGATGGCTGTGTCCGAAAATCCCATCGTGCCCCTAGCAGGTGNNCGTTTTCCCGGGCCGCAGGAGCGCCTCTGATTCCCGGCAATCGCGTCCACCTGCTGCGCAACGCGGAAGAGAATTACCCGGCCTGGAAGGAAGCAATCGAACAAGCTAAGCGCACCATTTATTTTGAAAGCTACATCATCCACGACGACGCCGTGGGCCGTGAATTCGCCGGTCTGCTGGCCGCAAAAGCGCGCGAGGGCGTTCGCGTCCGGCTCATCTATGACTGGATGGGAGCGATCCTCCGCAGCGGCTGGACCTTCTGGCATATGCTGCGGCGCGCCGGGGTGGAAGTGCGATGTTTCAATCCGCCGCGCGTTGACAGCGCCTTCGGATGGCTCAGCCGCGATCACCGGAAGACTATCGTCGTGGACAGTCATATCGCCTTCGTCACCGGGCTCTGCGTCGGGCGGCACTGGGCAGGCAATCCGGAGCGCAGGATTGCTCCCTGGCGCGACACGGGGATTTCAATTGAAGGGCCGGCGGTGGCCGAGGTCGAGAGAGCCTTTGCGTCAACATGGGCCGGCTGCGGCGCCCCGTTGCCCGAAAGCGAACTTCCGAGCGGCGAAGAGACTGCTCTGACAAGGGGCGACGTCAGCCTGCGAATCATAGCCACCCAGCCCGGCGTGGCCTCGATGTACCGGCTGGACCAGTTGATCGCTGCAGTGGCACGGGAGTCCATCTGGTTGACCGACGCCTATTTTGTGGGGACTTCGTCCTACGTTCAGGCGCTTTGTGCCGCGGCGGCGGACGGCGTGGATGTGCGTCTGCTGTTGCCGCGCGCCGGCGACGTGCCCTTTGTCCGCGCCATCTCGCGCGCCGGTTATCGCACGCTGATCGAAGCAGGCGTTCGGGTCTTCGAGTGGAACGGGCCGATGCTCCACGCCAAGACCGCAGTTGCGGACGGCCGCTGGGCACGGGTCGGATCGACCAATCTGAATCTGGCAAGCTGGCTGGGCAACTGGGAGCTTGACGTGATCGCGGAGGACGAGGGCTTTGCCGGCCAGATGCAGGCGATGTATTTCGACGATCTCAGCCACGCCACCGAAATTGTCCTGACGCGCAGGCGGCACCCCCAGCCCATCGTTCCGCGCCGGATGCGAACCAAGCCCCGAGGTGCGGCCCGCGGAAGCGCCAGTTGGGCAGCCAAGGGAGTTCTGCGCATGGGCAAAGCCGTCGGCGCCGCGGTCACCAGCAGCCGCGTCCTGGGTCCGGCCGAGGCTTCGCTGATGCTGACAGCCGGACTGACCACGGTCGGCCTGGTTGTGCTCGCCATCTTTCTACCACGTGTTGTTGCGGGGGTCCTGGCCGTTCTGGGCGCATGGGTCGCCCTCACCTTGCTGGTGCAGGCCTGGCGGCTTCGTTTCTTGCGGAAAAAGCCCGCCGAGGATTCCGCAGACGCCGGAGGCCGCCCACCCGTGCGGCCGGCGGGGCTTTGAACCCCGATAAATCTTTTGCCAGAGTAAAATCGATTATCAGTGCTCCTGCATCTAAAATAAATAAAGCCCCAAAGGCCTGTGCCGGCGAGGCGAATGATTTATGACGAGTCACAAGAAAAGACCTCATACCCTTCGTGTAGCGACCTACAACGTCCATAAATGCCGCGGGCTTGACCAGCGGGTGCGTCCCGAAAGGATTGCCCAGGTGCTGGACGAACTGGACGCCGACGTGATCGCGCTCCAGGAAGTGGTGGGGCGCGGCGGGCACTCGACACACGACCAAGCACGCTATGTGGCGGATGCGCTCGATTATCACCCGATTTTTGGCGAAAACCGGCGCCACAACGGTGCGGCTTATGGCAATCTGCTGCTTTCGCGATTCCCGGTCCTCGACTTCTGGAATTACGATATCACTGCTCGGGGCCGCGAGCCGCGGGGCGTGCTTCGAGCTGACGTGAAACTCAGGGACGAGCAGGTCCTCCACCTGTTTAACGTCCACCTCGGCACGGCTTTCCTTGAGCGCCGCGATCAGGCGCATCATCTGGTCAGCGAGCGCATTCTTCGCAATCAGGATCTGGCCGGAACGCGCATTGTTCTGGGCGACTTCAACGAATGGATTCCCGGGCTTGCGTCGCGCCTCTTGTCCGAGCACTTCGGTGATTTACGTCCTGGCACTGATGGCAGCCATCGGCGGACTTACCCGTGCGTGCTGCCGCTGCTCCGCCTCGACCACATCTACTTTGACCGTGGATTGAAGCTTCAGCGCCTGGCACTTCACCGAAGCCGCAAAGCACTGATCGCTTCTGACCATCTGCCGGTTGTGGCGGAATTCAGCCTGCAGCCGCGCCAGGACCCTGTGCCTCACCACGCTGTTTTCCACGCGAAGGCAGCACACGCGTTCAGACATCAGCCGGCAGTTGCTCGTAATTCTCAAAGCGGCTGAAGGCCGCAGACCGTCTTCGCTAAATTCGGTATCCCTGAATATCCAGGTTCGTCAGCCCGTTTGCTTTGGCGCAGTCCACGGCCTCACTGTATTCCGAGCGCGTAAGCCGGCGGTCGATTGCAGGATACTGCGAGGTCAGGAAGGCGGGCATGTACTGCGACATCAGATTGAGGTAGGTGTCCTTCGGAAGGTTCCGGGCGATCCACTCAATGGCTGCCTTCGTTCCGCTGACGCCGTTGGGCATTACCAGATGGCGGATCATCAGCCCGCGGTACATCAGGCCGTCCGGCGCCGGATGCGCCACTCCTACTTGGCGGTGCATTTCAAGCAAGGCGGCTTTCGCGACCTCAGGGTAAGCCTCGGCTCCGGAAGAGTATTTTGCGGCCATCCTGCAGTCCGAGTACTTGCAATCTGGCAGGTAGATGTCAACCACGCCATCGAGCATCTTCAGGATCTCCAGCCGCTCCCAGCCACTCGTGTTGTAGACGAGCGGCACTCGAAGCCCTCGGGCCGCAGCGATATCCAGGGCGCGCAGAATATGCGGAGAGTAATGCGTTGGGGTGACCAGGTTGATGTTGTGGCATCCCATTCCCTGAAGACGGAGCATGATCTCCGCCGTTTCTTCCACGGTCTGGGGCGGTTCGCATCCGCCCTGGCTGATCTGCCAGTTGATGCAGAAGACGCATCGCAGACTGCAATGGGTCAGGAAAATCGTCCCCGAACCGCCCCTGCCAACAAGCGGTTTCTCCTCGCCGAAATGCGGGTGATAGGCGGAAATCTCAAGCTCGGAAGTCGACCCACAGAATCCTCTTTCACCTTTCAGCCGGTTTGCTCCGCATCGCCGGGGACAGAGCTCGCACTGCTTCATCACGTCCCATAGCTGCTGCGCTCGCCTCTTCAGTTCGCCGCACCGGTGCAGCGTCAGATAGCCGGGGCGGAATGCGGGGTCGATATCCGCTACGTCGCTGGCCTGTGGCCGGCTCGTCGCAAGCGGCTCAGAGGCAACTGATACAGCCGATGGCCGGCTGTTGTACGGGCAAAGAAGACAGATCCGCGGACAGGCGGAGTCGAACGTTGGCACCGCCGAAGGCGAACCCAGGTTGACGAATTCCATCCTCGCAAAGGCACGCATCGATACTTGCCTCCAGCGAATTGCGGAGGGAAGTGGACAGGAGGCCTCAGAACCTGTTTCCTAGAATTATTGTAAGTCCGCCCAAATGGGCTTTCAATTTGACCTCGGCATGAACACGACCGCCTGCGGGAAGCTTTCAGAGCGGTGGAGCAAGGGCGAGCAGGCCTTCGGCCAGGGCGCGGCCGATGTTTGTTATCAGATCCAGTTTTCCGTTCACTGCATAGAGATGGGGCGTCAGGGCCCAGAGTTCCCGCTCGATCCGGCGGGGAACGACGCTCGCTCCGCCGCGGCGACGTTCGAGTTCCGCCACCAGCATGGGGAGGACCTTATCGCTGAGGCGCAGGGCGGTGTCCACCACAAAAAGGACAATGTCCGGCCGGACCAATTGCACCCGGTCAAAGAAAGCGGCGACTTCACGGGCTTCAAGGTTCTTGGGCGGGGATGACTTCAGCTCAAGGTAGGCCAGTTTTCCTTCCGCCGCCGCCACCACGTCCAGGTCGCCTCCCACCCCGTGCGCGTGGAACCTGACGCCGGCCGCCACATCGAATCCAAATCTCCGGCCCAGTTCGCGAGCGACGTACCATTCAAGCGTTCCCCCAAAGCTTTTCGCGGCGCGAAGCAGCCGGTAGTGTCCCGGCGGCGTCCGTTCGGCAAAGCCGTGCTTGACCAGCGCCTCCGCGTAGGCCTTGGACTTGCTTTTCTTCAAATATTGCGTCACTTCCTCCGGAACAAATCCTTCCGGGTGCAGAATGGCTCCGCGCAGGAAGAGGCGGAAGGAATAATGGCCCAGCAGTTCTGCAAGCTGTTCGGCTTTCTCCTGTTCGAGATGCTCAGGGAACGGTATGTCGAACCGGGCTTTGCCCGGACGTAAACCCCGCCGGGCCAGCATCGCCATGGCCTCGCCGGCGGGCAGGAGGACTTTTTGCGGCCTCGGCGGCCGGGCCGCCGCTGCTGCGATCTCCATTTCACGCGCTGTGCGGGCTTTCTTCATGGGATTGTCCCGGGCGGGATGCCATTGGGGGCGCATCAATAACGCGCCCGCGCGCTGGTGCTTCACGATCCATTTTCAGGTACGCTATGTCCCCCGAGCCGCTTTACGAGCCGGATACCAGATGGGGCGTATTCCCCGCACAAAGATCTCCGCCGTCGTCGGACCAACATACTTGAGCTCCTGCAGTTTGGTGGAAAGCTCCCTGGGTGTTTTTGAATTTGCGAGAAGGTTCGTGAGTGTGCCGTAACGTTGCTTCAACTCCTCAGAGACATGGAGAAGTTTGCTCGCTGTGGAGAAATCAAAGCGGACGTAGTGCGCTTCATCCAACAACCGCACCAGTTCATCCCAGCCGGCACGGAGGATTGCGTCGGGGCTCACGAGCCCGGCCGCAGCCAGCGCCAAAAAAGCACGCTCCGCAACCTGCCGCTGAATCGGCTTGCCAAACAACAGGCAAGCCAGGAACCATTTGAATAACTGCTCTTCCTCTTTTGAGGAAAGACGAATGCCCAAGTCTTCGGTGATATGTGTCCGTTCCGCATGCATCGCGACCCTGCGGCCTGACGCCATCAGATGTCTTGCTGACTTTCATCATAAGCTTGCACGGACCCTCGTTCCAGCCCATCTTGCCCCCGCACGCCGGATTTGCCGGCCCCCCCAACCTGCAGAACCTCAAACGCCGGTGCGGCCATGGATAAAATTTCTTTCTTTTTTTCCCGAGGCGCGCTATTTTCTCTCTTTGTAGTCATTTACCTTTTGCGACATCTGAATATTTACATTTGGTGGAGTAGAACAGAAACTCTGGCGCCAGACTTCTTGCCAAAAACTATCTCCTGCCCCCAGAGATATTCATAATCATCAACGAGAGGTGCCCATGGGTATCGCAGCAGAGCAATCCTTTCTGGAGAAGCGCGTCGCTTCCATCGACGCGCTGCGCGGTTTCGACATGTTCTGGATCACGGGGGGTGCGGTCATCATCCACGCTCTGTACCAGACAGATCCCGGAACCACGACGAGCCTTCTCAACCTGGAATTCGAGCATGTCCAGTGGGCGGGTTTTCATTTCTATGACCTGATTTTCCCGCTCTTCCTTTTTGTTGTGGGGGTGGTACTTCCATTCTCTCTGACGAAGCGCCTGGAGGCGGGCGCCAACCGCACCCAGCTATACCGGCACATTGTCAAGCGCCTGGTGGTGCTGTTCGCGCTGGGCCTGGTCTATAACGGCCTGCTCAATTTCGACTTCCACGACTTGCGCATTGCGGGCGTTCTGCAGCGCATCGCCTTGTGCTACTTCTTCGCAGCGCTGATCGTGATGAACACAAAAATCCGCGGCCAGATCGCGTTTTTCGCCGGAATCCTGTTGACTTACTGGGCGGTGATGATGCTGGTTCCCGTGCCGGGAGTCGGCGCAGGCGTGATAACGCCGCAGGGCAATCTCGCCAGCTTCATCGACCGGCATCTGCTTCCCCATCCTTACTGCTGCTTTGTTGTCGGGGACAATGAGGGCATACTATCCACACTGCCGGCCATTGCGACCACGCTGCTGGGGGTGCTGGCCGGGCACTGGCTGCGCTCCAAGCGGCCTCCTAATCGCAAGGCGCTGGGCTTGGCGCTGGCAGGGGTGGCCAGCCTGCTGGTCGGGTTCATCTGGAGTTTCAATTTCCCCATCATCAAGAACCTCTGGACCAGCTCATTCGTGCTCTTTGCCGGCGGCTGGAGCCTGCTGTTGCTCGCCCTCTTTTACTGGATCATCGACGTGCAGGGCTTCCGGCGCTGGTCATTCTTCTTCACCGTGATCGGTGTGAACGCCATCACCATTTACATCGTGCACCAGCTGTTTGACTTCGGGACGATCACCAACATCTTCGTCCACGGATTCGTCAATGACTTGGGACCGGTCAAGCCCCTTTTCATGGCGGTCGCTGTGATGATGACCGGCTGGCTGTTCCTCTATTTCCTTTATCGCAAGAAGATCTTCCTGAAGGTTTAAGAGGACGTTGAAAAACTTGTGCTGCATATCATTCCGAGGAGTCGAACCGACGAGGAATCTCATAAGTCTCCTGATTTCAAATCGAGATTCCTTGCTGCTGCCCGGAATGACACAATCCTCAACCATTTTTCACCAAGCGGCAAAGTGCGCTGTTGGAGTGGTGCCAGTGCAGGGAGATTTGAGGGCTTTACAGCGCGAAGGATCGGAGGGGAAGGTTTAGCGCGGATCTGCGCGACCGCCAGGGTCGCGTGAGTCACTGCGCCCCGCCAAAACCTGTCGTCGAGGCGCCTATGGTACGTCGCGAAACGTGTTGGAAACGGCTCAGGGCAGGACAGGAGAGGCCACTGGAGTGGACCGGGTCAGGGCGATTGTCACAGCCGTCAAGCCGACGGCTCCTGCGCCGACTCCCACATAGAACAGCGCCTTGTGGCTGATAATGTGCCTGACGTGAGGATTTCCCGGCGGAGCGGGTGTGGGGGTCCGGCCAGCCGTTGTCGCGATGGCGATTGTCTTGCCCCTGGTTACTTCTTTTGTGGTTCCGGCCTTTTCGACCTGTAGTCTTCCCTCTTTCGCCGTGACCACCAGAAGTCCGTTGACCAAAGCGATTTCACCCGTTGTCCTGTAACCATGTGCCGGCGTCACAGTCACATCGCCGGTTGTTACCCGGAAGGTTTGACTCGCTTGCGGATGAAAGAGCGACACGTTCCCGCTGCTCATCGCGACCGTCACTCCTCTCGCTCCCCGCGTGAAAGATGCCGCCGTGCCGCAGCCCAGGATCATGCGGTTTCCGTGATCCAGCGCCAACACTGCGAGACCGTCGTTGTTGACCTGCAGGTTGTCGCCATTCAGCAGCGTCGTATGCGGCAAAAGAACATGGCCATCCAGGGAAGCATTCCTGCTTCCAACCAATGAGCCGACCGGAAGCGAGGCCCCGGCCACTGTTGCCGCCGTCAATCCGAGGGCCGCAACCATCGTAATCAAAGATGTGAGCCCGATTCTGCCGATCATTCTCATTCTCCAGTAGCACATGGGTATACCAAGTGTTTAGTATGACTGTCAAGTAAATATACCGATCTGTGCCGGGCCGAAGACAGTCCTCTCCCGAAGATCCCTGAGAGATAATACGGCAAAGGTCACGCCAATCCCGCGTGGCGGCGCTACTCGGGCACAAGAGCTTGAGCACAACCGAGATGCAAAATGCGCCACGGTCACGCTCTCACCAGGGACAATTGTAGCGGGGGTGAAAGTGCTCATGGCTCGTTAATCCTGAGGCGTAGGACGAAATGAAGGGTTCAATTGAAGCGCAGAGAAAATCGGGAGCGTTGACTAATGGATTCAAAAAGCACAAAGCCTGGTAGCGGGGGGGAGGATCGAACTCCCGACCTAGGGATTATGAGACCCTCGCTCTACCACTGAGCTACCCCGCCACGTCCCTGAGGCCTTCAAAC
>JARRJI010000076.1:0-12396 GCA_037379595.1 Acidobacteriota bacterium
AGCAAGGATGTCGCCATCAGATCTGATAGCCACCCGGATTTCATTTCGGGTAACAGGCATAAGCAATCCGTTAAGTTCCGCGTTTCATGTAGTCAAGACCCTCTTCCAGGTCGAGCGCGTTGAAAAACGCCAGGCTCATAACGGCGCCCCGCGTCTGGCGTAATTTCCGATTGCAGTGTTCAAGCACCCGAATCAGAGACTCATTCTCACATTCTGCTGCCACGTTTATAGCGAGTTCTGCGGCCTCGGCGGCCGGCCTCCCGTGTCCCAGCCCGTCAGCGACAACAACCAGCACGCCCTTATCAACTGGCTTGACCAGATGCAGGTCGCCGCATATGGATTCCCCGGGCATCTGCCTCGCCGCTACTCCCCACTCGACGAAGTTCGAATTCATTTTATCCACTTTATTGCGGTCACGCTGGTACCGTGGCCCTTCCGGGATACAATTGCAAATTCATCCATCAGTCGCCGCACACCCGGCAAGCCAAGACCCAGGCCGCCGGAGGTGGAATAGCCGTCCTTCAAGACAGTTTCGACGTTCGGAATGCCGGGACCCTCGTCGTCGGCTTGTATGACAACTCCCTTTTTCGTACCCCTCTCTATAGGCCAGCAGACTATGTTTCCACTTTTTGCATAAACCAGGATATTCCGCGCCAATTCTGAAATGGCTGTTGCGATCACGGCCAGGTCTGACGGCCTGAAGCCTAAACGAGTCCCCAATTCCCGTCCTTGCTGCCGCGCAGCAAGGATGTCGCCATCAGATCTGATAGCCACCCGGATTTCATTTCGGGTAACAGGCATAAGCAATCCGTTAAGTTCCGCGTTTCATGTAGTCAAGACCCTCTTCCAGGTCGAGCGCGGCTACACCATCCAGTCTTAGCCCTAATTGAACCATGGAGTAGGCCACCTCGGGCTGGATACCGACAATCACGGTTTTTGCCCCGCGCAGTCGGACGATGTTGGCGATGTCGCTGAGAATCCGGCAGGCGAAGGAGTCAAGGACATCCAGCGCGGTGACATCGATAATAACGCCTCGGGACCGGTAAGTCCCTACTTGCTCCGAAAGTGCGTCGCGAAGTTTGACCAGGTCTGCGTCCCGCAAGGCCGCCTGCACGGAAGCGATCAAGTATTGTCCCTGCTTGAGAATCGGAACCAGCACGGGCTACCTGCCTTCCCCACGGGGCGAAGATTCCTCCATCCGGGCGACCCGGTAACCCAGTGCCCGGTCCGCCTCTTCGATCCCCCCGCGCAGATCGCAGACGGTATTCATCTTGGTCAGGTCCACGCCAATCGTGACCAGAGTCTGAGCAATCAGGGGGGACAAACCCGTCACGATAGCGGTTGCGCCCAGCAGTCGTGCCGCTTCGACCGTCTGGACAAGATGGTTGGCGACGGTCGAGTCGATGGAAGGAACGCCTGTAATATCAATGACAACAACCTTGGCGCGATTGGCGCGGATGCCTTGCAGTAATTGCTCGGTCAACTGGCGCGCACGCTGAGGATCGATCACGCCGACAATGGGCAGGATGAGAAGGTCTTCGCGGACGGGCAGGACGGGCGTGGAAAGCTCCCTGATGGCTTCCTGCTGTTCGAGAATGACCCTTTCGCGCTCCTGAACAAAGCCCACGGCCACCGTGACGGCAATCCGGTTGGCGGCGGGTTCGTAGGCATCCAGGACACGGTTGAGCAGCGTAAAATCCGATTGGTATTTCTTGAACAGCGACCGGGCCAGCACGTCGCGCAGGAGGAGGACAATCCCCACCACTTCGTTGGTCTCCACGCCGCGAGGAATGATCCTTTCAGAGAGGTTACGGGCGTAAGCCTGCAATGCCTCGACTGCGCCGGTGGCCAGGACATCGACATAATTGTCATAGAGGGATGTCGTCTCGGTAAAGACTTCCTCTTTCGTCATGGCCGTCAACAATTCCGCTTCTGTTATGCGGCGGGCCCACTCCTCTCGGAGCTGAGTTCTGTTTTCCCGCAGGTGAGCTACAAGCTCTGGCAGCACTACAACGGATTCCTGTCTTGACCGAGCGCTCATTGTAATTTTCCGGACGGCAGACATAGAGAATTCCCTCCTCGACTGTACGCAATTTTCACGCTTTACCCGATGTGGTTGCAGTGATCGTAATCACGGAGTAAGAAGCAAGGATACGGATGTGGCGAGAGAGACAGAAAAAACAGGCTCGGCCTATGGGCGACATTGGACCACCTTGCAGCCGGTTAGCTGACCCAGGCTTAAGTTTGTGATTACCAGGACCCCTGCGAAACGCAGACACAATACAGGTGAGGATACCTGGCCCCTCCCGACCACTGCCATATGACCTAGAGTTTCGCCTGAATATGGGGAAGTGTCAAACTCTTTTCAAACGAAAAGCCCTCCAGATCTATGCAGGAATCACCCGGTGGATTCGCTCGGCGTGTGGAGAGGTCTCTCGTCAGGTTTGCAAAGCTGCCATTGAGGTCTTCAACGGATTACCAGCATGCATGTTTCCGCAGGCGGTGGAGTAGCTGAGCGCCGGCAATCTCACCCTGCAAAACATTTCGGCACATGGAAGAAGTTTGCATGCATATCGACGACTACGTCTGTCGTCTATCCCCCGCAATCGGCCGACATAGAAATTTACAACTTGTGCAAGCTATTGATTTTGGAAAGGTAACAGGAGCCGTGTACTCATTGGAGCCTCCAAGCTTCTCAGGATTTGGAAAGCGATGTGCTCTCCGAGCCAAAGACACAAAACAAGCCGAGGTGGATCAGGTGGCAGGAGGCATCTCGGAAGTCACAATTCGCAATCGGCAGTTTCCGCCGGAGGAAGTCGTCTTTGGCAAATCCAGTGCCATGGACGAATTGCGAAAGAGGTTGGAGAGGGTCGCTCGCACCGATGTTCCGATTCTGGTGCGGGGAGAGGCTGGCAGCGGAAAAGAAATTCTGGCCAGGCTCGTTCACAGGAGATACCCCGGTGAGACCAGACCCTTTCGCAGGGTGACAACGAATGGGAGAAACGGGTGGCTAAAGAGCTCCAGTTTTGTGTTGCCGGGAGAGGATGCCGGTCCTGACGTTCGGTATCTTGACGCCGCGCCGGAGGACCACAGATGTCTTGGTAGCCTGTTTTTTGAAGAGATTGCAGAAATGAACACTATGTCTCAACGGAGGTTGGTGCGCTTGCTGCATGACGGTCAGCCACTTGGCATGGAGGCAACGGGTTATACGCCAAACCTGTTTCGCGTGATATGCAGCACTCAGCATGACCTCGAGCGCCTGGTGGGCGTGGGAAGTTTTCGCGGGGACCTCTTTTATTTAATCAATGTCGTCAGCCTCTGCGTGCCGCCCTTGCGCGAGCGGCGCGAGGACATCCCGGGATTGGCATATTACCTTTGGGAGCGCTGCAGAGAAGAATTCTGTTCTGATGCGCAGGAACCTTCCTCGAGATTGATTTCAGCGTTCCAGGAGTATGCCTGGCCAGGAAACGTCCGGGAACTTGCCAACATGATGAAGTGCTATGCCCTTCTCGGTTCCGAAGAGAAGATTGTCAGCGAAATGGCTGCAAAAGCACACCACCCGCCGACGGACGAACCATCCGCCGGCGGAACCATTTCATTAAAGCATCTTGCAAGACAGGAAGTTCAGGAAGTCGAACGGAAGATCATTTTAAGAACCTTGCATGCGACAAAGTGGAACCGCAAGCGAGCGGCCCGCATGTTGAAGATCAGTTACCGAACGCTTCTTTACAAAATCAAGGAGGCCGGGGTGCCTCCTAAACGAGCGGACTCGAAGCGGGAGAGACTAAATTGAAAAACAATGCCATATCAGATCAGACCAAGGTAGATCAGAAAAGATTGGACGAGACGGCGTTGAGAAGGCGGGCAGCCGAAGATGCCGTCGGGGACGCTGATTCGTACGCCATCCGCGTGCGACGCCAATTCCAAAACGTCGCGATGCCAAGTGGCCGGGAGCGGTCTGACTATTCACTCTCCAAAGAGACCGCAGGGGGAAAAGTTGGGCCACTGGAAGAGATTGATGGGGTGCTGATTCATGCCGTTGAAGGTACCACCCGCTTGATTCTTTCCGATGAGATTCTCGAGATATCCAGTACATCTGCGGGGGAGTCGATCGTTGTTGAACCCATAAGGCTCTTCCATGTTCAGTCTCGAGCGCCCTGGACGCAGCAGGTGCGTGCCGGTGCTGCCTGAAAGCATGTTCGTGCTTGCTGAGGTGCAGGCAACTGCACGGCTCCTTGCCGGCTGATTTCAGGACAGCTTCCTCTGCAACTTTTTTCACTGGCCCATGTGTGAATGGTTTCCTTCCATTGTGTGGCAGGGGTTTAATTACAAACAGGTTACGGATAAATGCGACCGGGGATGAGCCGCAGACAAGGTGCAAGACAATTCTCATGCATGAAAGGGTTTGCGTGATTTCAACCCACTTGAATGTCCAGCGCCCGAAGCTTCAGATATCTCCGAGAGACGCAGCTATTGGCTAACTTATGCAAAACAAATGCAATAGCAAGGTGTAGCGCTCGTTGTTTGGACTAGAGCGCAGGTTGTTGGAACCTGGATTGGCTTTGGCATGCGGTGTGCGAATAGGCAGGAGGGGATTCTTCAGTGCAGTACGTGGAAAGGTTTTATTTGAGCGTTTCTGTTTCAAGATTTCCGATGAGATCAGGTTTTCGGGGGAGTTATCTCGCGCGAATTTCCGAGAAGAGATCAGGAAAGCCCTGACTGTCGGCAAGCAGCTCGGGATTCGGGGAGAGGGACGAAGGCATGCAATCCATTTCAAATATATTTGAAAGTCACTTGGTTTCGTGGCAGGGCCTGCCACCTCGAGGAACGATCTTCGGCGAATCCGAAAATATGAAAGGGCTGTGGCAGATCGTTGAAAGAGTCGCCGGTGCAAGTGTTCCCATCCTCATATTGGGAGAAGAGGGAACCGGCAAAGAGGTCCTTGCTCGTTTTATCCACTGCTTCAACCCTGGACCTGGTGCTCCCTTTATGAAAGTGAGTCCGTCGATTCCCGCTGCAGATGCGTTCGACGAGACGGCGCTTCGAGTCCAGAAGGAAGACGTCGAAGAGGGGGACTTCGGTCGAAACGAGAACGCCCCGTTTCGGCTGTGCACCTTGTTTGTCGAGGAGGTTGCCGATGTGGGACCCAGTCGCCAACTGGAACTATTGCAACTGATTCAGGGTTCAAGGTCATTCATCTCGGGTAACGGGACGGATAATCGGATTACTCTCCGGGTTATCGGCGCAAGCACTCATGATTTGGGGCAAGAGGTCGCGGCCGGTAAATTTCGAGAAGACCTTTTCTCTTTCCTCAGTGTCGTGACATTGCGCTTGTCTCCTTTGCGCGAGCGCAAAGAGGATATTCCTCAGCTTGCCAACTATTTTTGGCAAGTTTACAGCGAGAGATATGGTTGTCATCCTGAGCCTCCGAGTCCTGAACTGATAGGTTTCCTTCAAGAGCATGATTGGCCGGGCAACATCCGAGAATTGGAAAACGTCATGAAGCGTTACGTGGTTCTGGGTGCCGAGGCAGCCATGACCCTGGAACACTCCTCCCAGGTACAAGAGCCGGTTAGTCCTGAAACTGCCGCAGACCACACGATTTCATTGAAAGAGGCAACCCGGGAAGCGGTCCACGCTCTGGAGCGCAAGATCATTCTTCGGACTTTGCAGGAGACCCAGTGGAACCGCAGACGGACAGCACGGGCACTGAACATCAGCTACCGTGCCCTTCTTTACAAAATCAAGGAAGCTGGGTTGATCTCACAACAGCCCAAGACTGCTGTAGTGGATTCAGCCAGACACGACCAGAAGTCGCGTCACGACGTAGTGTGATTGGAGAGGTAGGCATGTCCCTTGTCGATACTGTGACCTATCAAAACGAGGTAAGAACTGCCGGGAGGGTCTGGTACGCGGCTCATACGCGTCACCAGCACGAAAAAATGGTCGCACGTATCCTGTCCAACAAAGGGTTCGAAGTTTTCCTCCCGCTCTATACGGAAACCCGTCAATGGCGGGATCGGGTCAAGAAGGTGGACTTGCCTCTTTTCTCCTGTTACGTGTTCCTGCGCGGCGATCTTGAACACCGGCTCCCAATCGTGACGACGCCGGGAGTTCATGGATTGGTGACCAGTGCGGGTAAATTGGCTCAAATCCCCGAAGAAGAGATTCAAGCGGTGCAAAGTGTCATTGAAAATCGCATCAAGGTTGAACCTCATCCGTTTCTCCGATGCGGCGATCTTGTCCGGGTGAAATCCGGCGCGCTCCGCGGACTCGAAGGATTTCTGGTGCGAAAGAAAGGACTGACACGGCTGATTGTTTCGGTCACCTTGCTGGAGAGATCTGTGGCAGCAGAGGTCGACGCGAGTACCGTTGAACGAGTTACAGCACCAGCGACACAGTGGCCGGCAGCGCTGACTAATTCCAAACCCGTGGCACCGTTCAGCAGAGACTGGGGTGGAGAGACGGTTCTGGCAAGATCAAGTGGGCTGTCGCAGGCATGTCGGTTCGGCTCGTGAGACTGATGAAGACCCTTACGAGATTGTCTGGCGTTTGATGAGGAGACTTGTGATGACCAGAAAATGTTTTTGGTGGGGATTTCTTATAGCCATAGCGCCGTTAGCGCTTCTGGGTCAATCTGCCCCGCCCAAACAGGCGGGGTCGATCGCGGTCGCCAGCAATACCAAGATGGGGACTACCGCCGATTTGAATCGGCGGCTGCAGCAACTGGTCAATTCCGCGGTGTCCAGCGCCCAGGACGCTCCATCTCGAGGCGACTACCACATCGGACCGAACGACCAATTGGCAATCAACGTTCTTGAGGCGCCTGACCTGAGTGTTGCCGTTCGTGTTACGGCAGACGGCAACATTTCGCTTCCATTGCTTGGAACGATCCGGGCTGCAGGAATGACGCCGCGTGAGCTTGCGTTGGTTCTGCAGGCACTGCTTCGCCGCTCCTACATGAAGGATCCTCAAGTGACGGTTACAGTCATTGAGATGCAGAGCCACAGCGTCTCAGTGCTTGGGGCCGTCCAAAAGCCCGGTGTCTTTCAGGTTCGCGGGACCAAGACTCTGCTGGAGATGTTGTCAATGGCTGGAGGGCTCGCCACTGACGCCGGGGATGCGGTATTGGTTATGCGCGGAGCAAGCGCTGAGTTTGTTCGTGACAACGCCCCTCAGTTCAGAGACGTGAAAGCTGCGGAGGTCCGCGCGCCAGAGGCAGGGCGTGAAGGGATCTCGACCCCCGACAAGACGGGCAATAAAGATACGATTGAAGTCAGTCTGAAGCGGTTGCTTGACAGCGGCGACCCAAGGTACAACGTCCCTATTTACCCGGGGGACATCATCAAGGTAAAAGCGGCTGGTATCGTTTACGTTGTGGGTGATGTCCATCGGCCTGGTGGCTACCCGGTAAAGGATAACGAGCACATTACGGTGTTGCAGGTGCTCGCACTGGGAGAGGGATTGGCGCCGAACGCTGCAAAAAGCAAAGCAAAGGTCATTCGAATAGCGCAAAACGGGGAACAGGTCGAATTGCCGGTGCACTTGGGCAAGATTCTATCTGGGAAATCTCCTGATCTCCCGCTCCATCCCAGGGACATCCTATTCGTCCCCAAAAACGGAGCCAAGGCCGTTGGCAGTGATTTGTTTCAAACGATGTCAAGATGGATTATCTGGAAGGCCATACCCTGAACAGCAACGGAGATTTGTCGGAATTGCGGAGATTTTGATATGGCAGATGAATACAAGATTCAACCTTATAAGCCAGCGATGCTTGACAGGATGCGAAAGCTCTCTGCAATGGTTGGTAGTTCAGGCTCAGGAGGCCCTGAAGATGAAATCGACCTGCGCTACGTCCTCCGGGTGTTGCGGGATCGATACCGCACCATCGTGGCGGTCACGATCGCGCTTACACTTGCTGCTTTGGTTGTGTCTCTCTTGATGGAGCCTGTCTATCGCTCCCAGGCAATCATTGAGATCAAGCAGGCAACGCCGACTATCGAAAGTCTGCAACAGTTACAAAGCCGGAATACCACTCCCGACGACGTGGTGGCAACTGAAATTGAGACTGAGATAGGAATCCTGAAAAGCGATACTCTGGCACGCAAAGTGATTGACCAGCTCCACCTGGCTGACAAGCAAGAGCCGAGTTTCTCCTTGTCAAGTCTTTTCGACCATGGGTGGGAGGCGATATCCCGATGGTGGACGGGGTCTGATGACGATTCTCTGCCAAAACCAACCAAAAGTTCGCCTGCCCAGGCGAATGGGGCAGCTACGCAAATGGCGTCCTCCGTATCATCGGATCCCGAAATGGATGCTAAGTCCTACGAAAAGCTTGTAAGTGGCTTCGAGAGTGGGCTTACCGTCAAGCGCGTGGGAGGTAGCCGGCTAGTTAATGTCAGCTACCAAAGCGGGGATCCTAACTTTGCTGCTCGAGTTGTCAACTCGGTAGTTTCCACTTATCTGCAACTACATGAGAAGTCAACTGAAAGGCTCACTAGGGCGCTTGCTGTGCAAGTTCAGGAGGCCAAGAAAGAGCTGGAACGTTCCGAGCGGGCGATGACGGGATATGCGCGCCAGAACGGCTTGCTCTATCTGCAGTCTGACAATGGCACTTCCCAAAACATCGTTGATCAACGCCTGAAGGAGATCCAGGGTGAGCTGACCAAGGCACAGGCAGACCGCTACCAGAAAGAGTCGGTCTACAGGTTAATCCAGAAGGGGGACTACGGGTCTCTCCCGGGCGTTTTTCAAGACACGCTACTGCAGAATCTCACGGTTCAGGTTGCGAATCTCAAACGTCAATACGCACAGCTGTCAACCACTTTCACCGATAACTATCCCAAAGTCCAGCAGGTAAAAAGCCAATTGACTGCTATGGAAAAGGCACTGGCTCGTGAGCGCGCGCGTGCTGCCGCGAACGTCACTAATGATTACCTTGCGGCCGTCCGCCGTGAAGCGCTTCTGGTCCGCGCATACGAGCAGCAGAAAAACGCGGCTACCACGGTAGCAGAGAAGTCCAGTCAGTACAACATACTCAAGAGGAATACTGAAACTGACAACAAGTTATATGAAAGCCTGTTACAAAACGTCAAAGAAGCGAGTCTGATAGCTCAGATTAAAGCGAACAATGTGAACGTCGTCGATAAGGCGGTGCCGCAATTCTTCCCCGTCAAGCCTAGGATCTTGTTGAATTTGGCATTGGGTCTGATTGCCGGACTGGGTCTCGGGATTGGACTTGCATTTCTGCAGGAATACCTCGACACCACTTTGAAGACCGTTGACGAGGTTGACCGCTTCTTGGGCGTGCCCGCGCTGGCAATGATCCCGTCGGTGGATTCTCTTCCAGGAAAGGTGGCGAACGGGAACAATCACAGTGGCAGTGGAATGTTGCTTCCCGACTTGACCAATACGTCGGCTCTTACCAAGTCGGAAGAGCCTTGGCACCGAATTGATAAGCAAGCTCAAACGGGATACCTGCCGCTGGTGGAAGCCTTCAGGACCCTGGGAAGCTCAGTGATGTTAGAAGCGTCCGGCGGAAACAGGATGCTTCGAAGTATTGTTATCACTAGTTCCCAGCCGGGTGAGGGCAAAACGACGGTATCGGTAAATCTGGCTATCGAACTGGCACAGCAGGGAAGGCGTGTCATCCTTATTGACGCTGACCTTCGGCGGCCTTCAGTTCACAGGGCACTTGGATTTCGAAATATTCGTGGCCTGTCAGGCTACTTGGGAGGTGCGAGTGAGTGGGCCCCATTGGTGTTGCCGGGACTCACGCCGGGACTTGATACGTTGCCGGCTGGTCCACCCCCTAAGAATCCGGTCGCCATGCTTGCGTCTTCCCGAATGAAGATTCTGATCGGTCAGGTGCTGGAAGAATACGACTATGTCATTGTTGATTCTCCTGCACTCATGATCAACCTGGTGGATGCCCGCATCCTGTCTGGACTGGTTGACGGAAGCATTTTGGTGATCCGGAGTGGTATGGCCCCGCGGGAATTTGTCATAAGGGCGCGTAAACATTTGAGGAATGTTATGGGTGTCGTTCTGAACAACATGGACGTGCGATCGATGGAAAACTACTACGGGTACCACTCTTATGGGTATGGCAACGGCAATAGTAATGACGAGGAGTTCCGCGACAACGCGTTCGAGAAAAGAAGGGCAGGTTTGTAATGGTAGGTCGTGAGTGCAGACCAAGTCCTGAGTTCAACAGATATCAGGGAGAAAGCGTCGCAGGCGGTCGCAGAGAGTTTCTGATTCCGGGCTTTGTTGATTGAGCAACCGGAGAGTTGCGGGTTCGCAAATTTGAAGTCGTGGGGAACAAGGATTCGACCAGTGGCCTGAGTCCTGAACCCAGGCCCAGATGACAAGGTCGACTTGTGGGGGACACAAAGTGTGTGGCTCAGAGGGCGGAGCTATACGCAAATGACGGAAGCCAAGAATTGAAATCAGCGGTAGCCTAAGGATCTTTTCTGGCGGCAGGCATCAACCCTCTGTCTATTCACACCCATTGCGCCGCACCTAGTCGATAGTACGACTTTGCCATTTTCCTTGTCCCATATCCTATGCGAGGCGGGAGGTTTTCCTCAGTGAGGCTTATGCAACAGCGTACCATGCGCGATCAATCGTATTCAGCGGGGCGTTCGTCTTCATTGGCGGCGGCCTCGAATGGCTATGAGACTGTCATCCCAAGCGAAAAGCAGTTTGGAGAAATGCTCTGCTTGGAACGAAAAAGGGCGGAGAGGTCGCGAAAGCCCTTCTTGTTGGTACTTCTTGATCTCCAAAAGGTGCTGGAGAAGGACCGCGCCGCCAATCTGGTATCCGACGTTTGGGCGTCGGTATGTTCGGCCTCACGAGACTCTGACATACGAGGGTGGTATTCACAGGAGACTATTCTTGGGATCATTTTCGTCGAGATAAAGCCGGATGGGCCGATTCCCGTTACCGATGTCATCCAAGCGAAAGTCATTTCAGCCCTTTCCAGATGCCTAACGAAGGAGGAACTGGAACTGATTACCATCAGCATGTACTTGCAACCAGACAGTGCGGCTAACTGGCATCAGTGGTCCGGGCTCTACCGTGATCTGAGAGAAAGGGAAGTAGCCGGAAAGTTTTCTCGCGCAATGAAAAGGGGGCTTGACATTGTCGGAAGCGCGACCGCCCTTTTTCTGCTCTCACCGCTGATGGGAGTTCTGGCTTTGATGATTAAGCTCTCGTCAAAAGGTCCCGTTCTTTTCCGCCAGTCCCGAGTGGGCTATCACGGAAGCTCCTTTACCTTCTTGAAATTCCGGAGCATGCATGAGGTCAATAACCCGAACGTGCACAAGCAATACGTCCAGAGTTTTATCGCGGGAAAAGCGAAGGCTCACGGGTCTGCGCCTGTCTACAAGATCAAAGATGATCCACGCGTGACTCGAATCGGCAGATTCTTGCGGAAGACCAGCCTGGATGAATTGCCGCAGTTCTGGAATGTTCTTGTGGGTGATATGTCGTTGGTTGGGCCACGCCCTCCGATCCCTTATGAAGTTGAATGCTACGACATCTGGCACCGGCGTCGCATCCTTGAGGTCAAGCCTGGCATAACGGGTCTAT
Organism: Acidobacteriota bacterium; assembly: GCA_037379595.1. Lineage (GTDB taxonomy): Bacteria > Acidobacteriota > Terriglobia > UBA7540 > UBA7540 > SCRD01. The sequence goes on from JARRJI010000076.1 coordinate 11,596, forward strand.
GGCAAGTCCGAGGGCGCAGCCGGACAACCTTTAACGAAATGGTTCGTCTGGATTTGCAGTACGCGAAGTCGTGGTCGATCTGGCTCGACCTCAAGATTCTGTTTGAAACACCACGAGCTATTATCTCCGGTCACGGTGCCTATTGAGGGCACACATTCCTGCCTTGGCCGGGCGAACTAATCAGTCCTAATGAACACACCTGATGTTTTTGACCAGCAGGTGCATGGGATCTTGAGACCTGTGTGGCGAAGGGACCGGTGCGTTGGAGGATGACACGTTCGGGTTTGTCGCTTTTTTCTAGGACGAGCGCGACAGGATGAGGGGTGCAATATGGTTGGAGTTGGAGTGATTGGCTACGGTTACTGGGGTCCGAACATTGTCAGAAACTTACAGGCCTTGGAGGATGTCCGTGTCGCGGCGATATGCGATAGGAATCCCGCCGCGCTGCGGCGAGCGGCTGACACCAATTACGGAGTGAAACTCGTTGAGAATCCCCTGGACCTTATCTCAATGAGCGAAGTTGATGCGGTGGCAGTGGTGTCTCCGGTGTGGACCCACTTTGAGTTGGCAAAGGCAGCCCTCCAGAACGGGAAACATGTCTTTGTGGAAAAGCCTTTTACGCGGACCGTTGCGGAGGCAGAACAACTCATCGAAATAGGTCAGAAAAATAATCGAACGATTATGGTGGACCATACTTTCCTTTTCACGGGCGCTGTCCGGAAGATTCGCCAGTTGATTGATGAGGGGACCCTGGGGACTCTCTATTACTACGACTCGATGAGGGTTAACCTGGGACTATTT
>JARRJI010000076.1:12431-16569 GCA_037379595.1 Acidobacteriota bacterium
CTGGGACCTGGCGCCCCATGATCTTTCAATCCTGGACCATCTGATCCAGAAACACCCGGAGGCCATCATTGCGACCGGCGAACAACATCTCAATGGATTCGAGGATGTTGCCTTCATTACGATCTACTTTCCGGAAAATGTAATCGCCCATGTAAACGTCAACTGGCTCTCCCCGGTAAAGGTTCGAACCACTCTGATCGGCGGGGAGAAGAGGATGCTCGTCTGGAACGATCTCGAAGCGGATGAGAAGATCAAGATCTACGACAAGGGCGTTCAAGTGAAGGGCGGCCAGGGTGTTTACGACCTGCTGGTTAGCTACCGTTCCGGCGATATGTGGGCGCCCAAGGTTGACCAGTGTGAAGCCCTTCGTTCAGAGCTCGCCTACTTTGTTGACTGTATTACCAAAGGTGAAACGCCCTTTAATGATGGGGAAGCCGGCCTGCGAGTGGTCCAGATGCTTGAGGCTGCCGAGACATCTTTGAAGGGCAAGGGAAAGGCAGTGTACCTATGAGCGACTTTTTGTGTATCTCTCCCGATGTGAAGCTTGGCAAAGATGTGAAGCTATCCAGGTTTATCAATCTCTATGGCTGTGAAATCGGTGACGAAACGAAGATTGGGCCATTTGTAGAAATCCAGAAGAACGCTACGGTCGGAAGACGCTGCAAGATTTCGAGTCACACATTTATTTGCGAAGGTGTAACGATCGAGGACAACGTTTTTGTCGGGCACGGCGTGACATTTATCAACGACACTTACCCGCGTGCCGCAAATCCAAATGGGACACTGCAAACAGAGACAGACTGGGTGGTGGAGCGCACATTGATTAAGCGGGGAGCATCGATCGGCTCAGGCTCAACCATCCTTTCGAACGTAACCATTGGAGAGAACGCAATCATTGGCGCTGGGGCTGTCGTGACCAAAGATGTAGCTGCCAACGTGATCGTCGTCGGCAACCCCGCGCGGTTTCTGAGATCAATTGCAAGGGGAGGATGCAATGTGCGCAGCTTCTAAAGTGCCGTTTCTGGACTTGACTGGTTTGCACGCTGGGTTGGAAGAAGAGCTCGTGGCGGTTTTCAGACACGCGGTGGAGACCTCCGGATTTGTCGGTGGGCCGGAAGTTGAACAGTTTGAAGCCGAATTCGCTCAGTTTTGCGATGCCAATTATTGTGTGGGCGTCAGCAGCGGCACAGACGCTCTGCGGTTTGCCCTGATCGCTGCGGGCGTTACGCTCGGGGATATGGTGGTTACCGTTCCCAACACGTTTATTGCCACGGCCGAAGCCATTTCACAGGCCGGCGCCTTGCCGCGATTCGTTGATATCGACAGTGGAACCTACAATATGGACGTTGGGAGGCTGAGGGACTACCTCGAGAATAAGTGCTTCCCGGATGGCGGGAAGGACAGACTGGTGGATAAGGGAACAGGAAGGGAAGTAAAGGCGATTGTTCCCGTTCATCTTTACGGCCAACCAGTAGAAATGGATCCAATCCTCGAGTTGGCTGATCTTCACAACCTCATCGTGGTTGAAGATGCCTGCCAGGCGCACGGAGCAGAATACTTTTCAAAGAGAGAGAATCGATGGAAGAAGGCTGGATCGCTGGGGCGGGCGGCTGCTTTCAGCTTCTATCCGGGAAAGAACCTGGGGGCGTGTGGAGAAGGCGGCGCAGTTACCACAAACGATGCTGAGTTGGCCCAGAAGGTTCGTATGCTGCGCGATCATGGCCAGCCGAAAAAGTATTACCACGATATGGAAGGCTACAACGGCCGGCTGGATACGATCCAGGCCGGGATCCTCCGCATCAAACTCAGGCACCTTTCCGAGTGGAACGAAAAGAGGCGCGAAATCGCGCGGCAATACAACCAACTGCTGACGCCGGCGTCTGAAGCGATAGTGCTCCCGTGCGAACCCCCGTGGACAAGAGCGGTCCACCATCTCTATGTCGTCCGCGTGCCCGAGCGCGATCAAGTGCGTGATCAGTTGCAGTCCTGCGGCGTCGGAACGGGAATTCACTATCCGATTCCCCTGCATCTGCAGAACGCATACAAGTGGCTCGGGTATAGAGAAGGCGACTTTCCCGTAACGGAAAAAGTTGCGTCAGAGATTCTCTCCCTCCCGATGTTTCCTGGACTTACTTCCGAACAGCAAGCCATTGTTGCTATGGAATTGCAGCAATCTCTCGTTGAAGTGGCTACAGGTAAGAGGCGCGAGGCTGCGTAACCCTGGTCCAGTTCCTTGTATAGCAGGCACTAACAGTTGTTTGGAGGCCCGCAATGTATGAGGCTGAAGCCAACAATAGGGTCGAATCGCTCTCCCAAATACCGCCGGACGTCGTTGAGAAATTCCGTGAATTCCAGAGCGTCGTCACCTCCAGAACTGCACTTCCCTGGAGCGAGCACTGCACCGAGTGCGTCTGGCCAACCTGCTACACGACTTGCGATCTCTACCATCCGCGTGAAGATGGACGGTGCCGAAGGTTTGTGGACGGGATGGTCCGCATCGATTGTCCCGGTGCAGTCAATTCATACCTTCTTAAGATCCGGTTCAAGCGCTGGGGGAAGCTGTGGTCGCCCGGGAATATTCACATGTTTCCATTGCGGGCGGCTGCGGATCTCGAGCTTCGAGATCTGCGGTTTGCCTCTGCACTCGTTCAACTCCCTCTTCCGAAACCTCTTCGAAAGTTTGCTACGACGAAGCGATACAGTTGGAAGAGAAAAAGGACAACTGGGCGCAAACCTTCTCTAACCCGGCCGGATTCGTTTGTCGTGGAGTGCTACAACCCGCAGGAATCACCGGTGAGTCTCTCACTGACCCTTCGGTCTTTCGACTCAAACTCCCCGGTACCCTTTCAGAAATTGATCATGGTTCCGTGTGGCTTCCACCGGGAGCAGATAGAAGTCTCTGAGATTTCAAAAACCTTCGACCTGGGTGCCCCTTTTCACGTCGAGTTAATCCCGAACGAGATTGCCGACGGCGCGACAATCTTTTTCGGACTGATCGATTTCGTCCAGAAGAGGCAAGTTGAGGTAGCGAAGGGAACAAAGCTCAAGTGTGTTGTCTGGGACCTGGACAAGACACTATGGGACGGGATTCTCATAGAGGATGGCCCCGAAAATGTGACGGTGAAGTCGGAAGTGGTAGAGGTTATTCGTGACCTTGATCGCCGAGGCATCCTGCATTCAATCGCGAGCAAGAACACTTTCGATGATGCGATGCAGATCTTGAAGAAATACAAAATCGACGAGTATTTCCTCAGCCCTCAGATTTCCTGGGGCCCTAAGAGTGAGAGCATGAGGAGAATCGCCCAGAGTTTGAACATAGGAATCGACAGCCTCATGCTGGTTGACGATTCCGAGTTCGAACTGGCCGAAGTTCAATCCGCCTGTCCAAATGTGCGAACGCTGAATGCCGAGCACTACCGTGACCTGCTGGACATGCCGGAGTGCCAGGTGCCTGTGACGGCGGAAAGTGCGAACCGTCGATTCATGTACAGGCAGGAAGGTATCCGGAAGTCAGCCGCTGAGGAGTTCGGTGGTGATTATCTTGCTTTTCTTCGCAACTGCAGGATGGAAATGACCCTCCGGCCTCTGACTCAATCGAACATTGAACGCGTCCACGAGCTCACGCAACGGACCAACCAGATGAACTTTTCCGGCAATCGGTACAACCGTGAAGTCCTTAGAGAAATCTCGGTTGATTCGAACCTGGACACCTACGTCATTGAGTGTCGCGACCGATTCGGAAGTTATGGCATCGTTGGGTTTTCCATTGTGGACAAGCGCGGCCCTCGCATGACCGATCTTATGTTCAGTTGCAGGATTCAGGCCAAACGGGTCGAGCATGCGTTTCTTTCAAAGATCATTAAGGAATATGTTGCTCAGAGTGGATCTGAGTTCTGGGCGAATTACCGGAAGACATCTCGTAACGCTCAATCCGGTCGTGTTTTCCAGGATCTCAAGATGAGGGAAGAGGGCGTACACGAAGGCGTCACCTGGCTTGTGTTCGACAAAGATCAGGAGATCGTGGACGAGGGAATTGTACAGATTACGATGGAAACCCCTTGTCTCGCTCCTTCGCGACAATAAGGACCCGTACGCACATGGACGCATTCCCAGGCACAGTTCGCGGGATATTAGGTGG
>JARRJI010000077.1:0-15728 GCA_037379595.1 Acidobacteriota bacterium
CCCGGCTGGCAACGCCCGGCCCGCGATCGGTCACCTTCAGAACCAGCGAGCGGGCGTTCAACAGATTGGTGACCTTGATTTTGGTCCCCAGTGGGAGCTGCCGATGGGCGCAGGTCATGGCGTTCATGTTGAAGGGCTGCCCGCTGGCGGTCGGAAGGCCCTGGCATTCGGGACCGTACCAGCTGGCCACGCCAAACTGGGTCCGGGCCGCCACCGCCGAGGGCGACTGCAACATCTTGAGTTCCCGAGGTCTAGCTTCGGATCGCGCCGACAGCGCCACTAGGGCGGCCACCGCGCAACCCATAACCAGATTTCTCAATTAAACCTCCTCCATTTAGATCCCGCGGGCCGGGCTTTTTGCCTGACCGGAAACGATCTTGCTGTTCGCGGGGGATATATCCAGCGTAAGAAGGGGTGAAGGAAGGCGTCAAGGTAAATGGCACCCCTCGCCTACCGAACGGTCGGTCGTGGCTGGGCTGCTTCCTATGCGGGGTCCGATGGGTTGGCTTAGTTCATAAAGTACGGTCCGAAATCTCTCGCATGGCCGAGAATTCCCGGCTAGCGGGAGCCTTTCAGCCACCAGTCACCCTGGGAACGGCCGGCCTGCCACCAGCCGGAGACTTCCGTCTCAAGCGTTCTTTGGAGCATGTCTTGAAGGGTTCTGCCGTGCCAGTGTTCGAAGCTGGTACCCCAAGAGCCAGCCAGCGACTGCCCCTGGGCAGTGTGGCCGGACCAATAGCCCTCCCAACCGCGGTCGCTCTTTTCCGCCCTCCAGGTGCCCTGTAAGACGACCTGCCCGGCGCTCACCAGCGTCCACGTGCCTGCGGCAACATTCGGCCGATGGGGCAAAGCGCCGCCGGCCCATGTGCCGTGTAGAACTGTCGCCTTGCCGGCTGTGGCGATCCACGTTCCGCGCACGGTCTGGGCCGGTTCCTGTGCGAAGGCACAAGACAAGAGAAACAAGGTGATGACGAGCGTCCGGATTGTCACTGAAAAGGTACTGCGCATGGCGCTGCCCCTCCGCGGGGCATGCTTGAAAGACGATCTATATCAGGGCAACTCGGCTTCGACGCATCGGGCCGCGTAGGACCCTCACCCATTGCTTCGTAGCTCCCCTCTCCAAAGGGCGAGGGTCGACGGATGGAGAGGTGCCCCTTGTCGGCATGGCTGAAGTGTTCGTTGCCAGGGCGCGCCCTGAGGCTAGGAGTCGTGTTTTTCCTCTTTGGCTTTCTGAGCTTGCCACATTTCGAAGGCCTTGGCCAGAGTCGATTCCAGCAGGTCGGGCATCCGCTCGACGGTGCGGCCGAGCGAGCCACCGGCGCCCAGCCGGTGCACGGTCAACTCGCCTCCGCGAACCGCAATCAGGGCCACGGGACTCATCCGGATGCCGCCGCCCCCGCCGCCGCCTTCGCCAGTCCCTTTCTTGGATGGTGCTTCGCCAGCTCCGCCGCCTGCTCCAACTCCCAGCGAGACGCGGGAAATGGGGACCACGATATATTCCCCCATGGTGATAGGTGAGCCGACAATGGTTTCCGTTTTCGCCAGCTCTTACAGTTCTCCAATCAGCCCTTTGAGGATATCTTGTGCCGGATTCACGCTTGCCTCCTTTGCTTGGGATAGTGGAATTGCATTGCCCCATGAGTGCCAATGAGTTCCTGACTATTGCGCACTGGCGGCCGAGAGGGCGCGCCATTCTCTGAACATCGCCCGGTATGGCAGGGCGGACATGAACAAAAGGACCGCTTTGAAAACGCGATGCGGAAGAAAACGAACCTCCAGGAAAAGATTGTTTTCACCCAGGAAGTTGACCCGGACTCCCGATCTTTGTGCCCATTCAGACGCCGCCAGCGCGCCCGCCAGCATGCCGTTCAGCGCGGGGTCAGGCAATGAGATGTCACTGGCCGAACCTGAAAAAGCGACTGAACCGCAGACGCGCTTGAGCAGCTTCCAGAGTTGCCGCGCCAGCGTGCCGCGAATGGCGGAATCGCCCAGGCATCGCATGAGAAATTCGCCCCGTTTGCGGCGCTTCTTGCGGAGTTTGGGAGCCGCGGTGGCCGCCTTAGCCGGTTTTTCTTTTTTCACACCAGCAGCTTCAGCGGCGGGGTTCCGTTCACGGATCGGGACCGTCTTGCGGAAAATGGTGAAACGCTTTTGGCCCACCGTCCCCGGCAGAGGCATCTGGAATTCCAGGACGGACAGCCAGCGGATGCGCAACTGGCGGCTGCGCGAATCGACCGCGATCACGACCGGGCTGAACAGCACAATCGCCAGCAGGAAGACAATGACACAGAGAACAATCAGCAAGGTTCCCACAAGCGGCCTCCTGTCCCTTCAGGATGCTGGAATTCCTGCTTGTATTTTCCGCCCTCGTCCAAATTTTACGCCTGTTGTGTCGCAGACTCCACCCTAGATTGAAGAGCACAAGCATCCTAACTCGGAGGCGCAGAGGGGCAAAGGATCGCTGCCCTGGCGATCCTTTAGGGAATGCCTTGAGCGCGTCGTCGCCAAAGGGTTTTCCGCGAATTAACGGAGCTGCTGGATCACCGCTGAGGCAAATTCCTTGGTGGTGTTTTTCCCGCCCAAGTCCGGCGTGCGGACTTTCTTTTCGCCGGTCACTTTTCTGAGCGCTTCCATCATGCGCCGGCCCGTTGCGGGTTCGCCCAGATGCTCCATCATCAGGGCGGCGGCCCAGATGGTGGCGATGGGGTTGGCAATACCACGGCCTTCGAGGTCCGGAGCGCTGCCGTGCACCGGCTCAAACATCGATGGGCCCAGACGCTCGGTGGGATTGAGATTGGCGCTGGCCGCAAGTCCCAGGCTGCCCTGGAGCGCTCCGCCAAGATCGGTGAGGATGTCGGCGAAAAGATTCGAGCCCACCACCACGTCCAGGGTTTCCGGATGCGTGATCATGCGCGCGGCAAGCGCATCCACGTGATAGTTGGCCACTGTAACTTCAGGATAATCCTTGGCGACGTGGCGCAGAACTTCATCCCACATTACCATGGTGTACTGCATGGCGTTTGACTTGGTGGCGCTAGCCAGGCGCTTGCGCGGGCTGCGTTGCGCCAGGTCAAAAGCGTAGCGCATCACGCGTTCCACGCCTTTGCGCGTGAAAATTGATTGCTGCACTGCCACTTCGTCCGCGGTGCCGGGCTTGAAACGGCCGCCCATCCCGCAATATTCGCCTTCGGAATTTTCGCGCACAAACAGCATGCGAATGTCGTCCGCGGTCTTGAACCGCAGCGGCGAATTGAGCCCCGGCAGAAGTTCAACCGGGCGCAGGTTTACATAAAGGTCGAAGCCGAAACGGATCTGGAGCAGCAGATCGCGCAGCGAAATGTGATCCGGCACGGTGGGATGTCCGATGGCGCCCAGCAGGATGGCGTCAAAGGGCCGCAACTGCTCAAGCCCGCCTTCGGGCATCATGCGGCCGGTGCGCAGGTAATACTCGCAACCCCACTCGAAGGGCCCAAAAGTGAAGGTGAAACCGCTGGCCGCGGCCTGGAGAACCCGGACAGCTTCCGGAACAACTTCCTTGCCGATGCCGTCGCCGGGAAGAAGCGCAATGCGATAGTTTTTTGCCATGCGGACAATTCTATATGGAATCGCCGTGCTCTGCCTTGCGAATTCACCTGGCCGGGTCGGCAACCCGGGCATCACGCCGATTCAATTTCCCGGTATTGTCCTTCCCTGCTGCAGTGGTAAAATCGCCTGCGCAAGTTGGCAGGACTTGCAGAGGTTTGCAGATTATAGCGGTATCGTTTTCCGTAGCGGCGCCGTCCCCAGCGCCGAAAAGCGCCGGTGGAGGCACCGGCACTAAAGCCAGGGATGTCACTGGAGATCGAGGTGTTGATGTGAAGGCATCGATGGTGAAAGCTATTTTGACCGACAGCCAGTTCTGGGTCCCGATCGTGGTGCTGGCCATCGGAATTCTGCTGTTGGTTTATGTTCGTTGAGGGAGAATCCTCACTGGCTCGACAACTCCATTCTCAAAAAGTTTCGCGCTCGCTGCATTCGCTGGGCGTGCTGTGCGGACTGGCGGCTGGCGCCTGGCTGGGAGCGGCTGAAGCTCCCACCAAACTCGTCACGCTGGGGATCTCGCCCTTCCTGATTTCTCTCGGGATGGTAGCCGGAGTGTTTGTTGCCCGCTGGACCATCCCCACCGTCATGAAGGGCACCTCATATGTCTTTGTAGACTTGCGCCACAAAGCTCACCTGATCGTCTGGGCCATTCTGGCCGGAGCGCTCTGGGCCGTGGCCAACACTCTGACCGTGTTTGCCATCCGCGACGTCGGCCTTTCCGTCGCCTTCCCGCTGTGGAATACCAACTGCCTTGTGGGGCTGTTCTGGGGCTGGTTCTTCTTCCGTGAATTGCGCGGAGCCGGGAAGAAGGCGCAGTCGAAGGTGCTGGGTGGCGCCGTAGCGATTGCAGGCGGCGCGGTGCTGCTGGCTTACGCATCGGCCGAAGCCCCGTTGGCCACGTCGTCGCACGTCACGGCGGGAATCCTCGCGGCGCTCGGGGCTGGGTTGCTCTGGGGCACAATGTACGTCCCCTATCGCAAGGCGTACCTGAGCGGCATGAACCCGCTTTCGTTTGTGACGGTCTTCACGGTGGGCGAACTCGGAACCGTAGCAGCGCTGGCCGTGGTTTTTCGCGGCGGCCTGCACCCGGTGCTCATCGAATTGGCAAAGGCGCGCCCGGCGCTCTTTTGGCTGTTCCTCGGCGGCTTCTGCTGGGTGCTGGGCGACTTGTTCCAGCAGTATGCCGCAAAGTATATCGGTATCGGGCGTGGCATTCCGCTTTCCAACACCAACCAGCTTTGGGGACTGGCGTGGGGCGCGTTGGTTTTCAGCGAGCTGGTGGGTCGCGGCACGTCTGCGCAGGTGATGGTGGTTGCCGGGTCGCTGGTGATGATACTGGGAGCACTCGCCATCAGCAGCGCTTCAGCGCCCGCATCGGAACACGCCGCGTGGAGCGAAGCGATCGAGCGTGAGTGCGACCGCTACAACCTGGACCACGACGAAGTTTTCCGCTCGCAATCAGGCGAAGACGTAATGGCGGCGCGGGCGAACGGTTGGCGATGGTGGGACGTCGCGATCGTCGCCGCCGCGGTCGGAATCTTCGTCTGGCTGGCCCACGGAACTCGCCGCCCGCCCATCGCCCTGCATCCGGTCTGGATTATCGTCCTGCTGGCGGCAACGTTGTCCCTCCTCATCGCCGGCGCCGTGCTGCTCTGGAAACGGACAAGATTTTCGTAGAACGACCGTAATTCGGCACCAGAGTCGGAGGCACAGCAACCGGGGGCGAGAGCGAGGGGTCAACCAGCAACATCAAGTAATCAGTAACCGGCAGTTTCTCCGAGGGCCTCGTGGCCACCATCAGCAACTGTGCCGCATCTGCGAAGACCTGATCTCAATAGTCGTCCCAGGTGCGGGGCATGTTTCATTTCGCAAGATGACCGGCTAGTCCCGGGAAGAGTTCCTTCGGGAAATCGAAGACACCCGGAGCCGGGGGTCTGCGCCCGCCAGCGAGGGGATCGTCGTGAACTGCTTGCATTTCTACAGGCAGAGAGGCAGGATAGGTCCAATGCTAATCGAAGAACCCGCACTGGGCAAAAGGTTTGAGGAAGCTTTCTGTTATGCCGCTACGCTTCATGCAGTGCAGAAGCGGAAAGGAAGCGACATCCCTTACATCGCCCACCTGATGGCCGTCTGTGCCCTCGTTCTGGAGCAGGGCGGGGACGAAGACCAGGCTATCGCCGCACTGCTGCACGACGCAGTGGAAGACCAGGGCGGGAAGCCTACGCTTGAGGAGATCCGCCGGCGCTTCGGCGCACGGGTGGCGCGACTGGTGGAGGGCTGTACTGACGCCGACACCCAACCCAAGCCGCCTTGGCGCCGCCGTAAAGAAGAGTACATCCTGCACCTCCAGTCCGCTCCGCCGGAGGTGCGGATGATCGTGCTGGCTGATAAGATTCATAACGCGCGCTCAGTTCTGCGCGACTACCTGGCGCTCGGCGACAAGCTCTGGACACGCTTCAAAGGCGGCAAGGAAGGAACGCTCTGGTACTACCAGACCCTGGCGGCAACCTTCCAGAAAATCCATTCCGGCTGGGCCGTCGACGAGCTTTCGCGCATTGTCAAAAAACTCGAAAACGCCGCGAAATCCTAATTGATGTGTTCCCTTTGATTGACCTGCAGTGCAGCGGGGCGGTGCGCCATGGACTGCCAACATCGCTGAGGGCATCCTACGTTCTGATTCAGCTAGAGAGCAATGCGGACGGAGCGGGAAGGCAACAGCCGAACGGGACCCAGCAGGCCGGAGGGAGGAAGCTTCCCGACACGGCGCGCGCCGTATAGTCCCCAGCGAATGCCGAACGTCTCGGCTACGTCCTTGACATCTGGCGGGGGAAGCGAGCTGACCTTCTGAATCCAGAGATTCCCCACCTTCACCTGAAGCTGATTTGAGCCTTGCGTGAGCGCGTCGCGGCAGGAGAGGCGCCGCCATCCTTTCCACGCCGCACCCAGGTCGGTGTCGTTGAGGATTACCTCCGCGGTCTCATGGACTTCGCCGAGGTCAATTATCCAATCGACTCCGGGCGGGAGGTGGTTGACTTCAAAGGCAGCTTGGTAAGTACCCCAGCCGCTGTAATGGCTGGCCTGGGAAAAATCCGTCCATGACTGCAGCTTCTGAACCGTGAAGGGATCGATTCCTTCCAGTGTGAGCCGCCAGGGTCCGCTGACAGCAATCGGGTCCGGCAAATCCGAGACTGAAACCCGATGGACTTTCTTGTCCGGAGCGGCGACGAAATACTTTCCGCTGGCGGTGGCGGTGCCGCTGATTTCAGTGCGGCGGCCCTTTCGTTCGACCTTCAACGGCCCGCGAAGGTTGGTCGAAGTGAGCAATGGCGCTGCCTTCGAACCGAAGACGATAAAGCACGACTCGAAGGGCTGCAGATAGACTTCGACTTCAGTGGCGGGGCCGGCTGGAGTGTTCACATGCCGGAAGGGGACAACGACTTCTGTGGATCCGCCGTCGGGATTCCATCGCTCCGGACTCCGACGGTCGACCTGGAACTGAATTTTCAGGTCCTGCTCGTAGGTCGAAATGTTGCTGACGAAGTAGAAATCCGTATCTTCCGTCTTGCGGTGAACAAAGCCGACGTTCTCAACAGCCCTACGAAGTGCGTTGGGGTCGGAACTGCCGGCCTGAACGATCTTGAAATCGGGAGCGATGGCAGACTGGACATATTTCACGGCGTTGCGTCTTTTGGAGGCCAGCGTCGCTTTGCCGCTGCCCGTTTTCTGGATGGAATCGGCGGCAGGAGCGCCTGCGGGAAAAAGTTGAGACAGAGTGTGTCGCAAACGCTGTGAGCCGCTCTGGCGCTTGTTCAATCCCGGAGCGGTTTGCGGCAGGCACTCGGTGAAAATGAGGAAGCCGCCCTGACGCGCGAACTCCGCGAGGCGTTCCAGGCTCTCAGAGGGCATGTACTCAACACCCGGAACGATCGCAACCGAGTATTCGGCGGTGCCGGCCTTGAGCTTACCGTTTTCCACTGTGGCAATTCGCGCCAGCGCATCGTCATTGATTAGGTCAAAGTCGTAGCCGGCGCGTCGCAAGTCCGTGAAGAGCTCCATGCCCAGACGACGCTGGATTTCAAAATCCATGATGAGCGAGCCCAGACCGAAGTGCGAGTAGATGTCCGCCAGGGGCACATAAACGGCGACGGGGTTGACCGACACTCCCTGCAGCAGGACAGCCGCGGCGCGCTGGATGTAAGCGGTAAGGTATTTGTAATGCGGCCACCAGATGTTGTTGTGATTGATCAGGGAGGAGGCGTACCAGACCCAGCCCGGTTTCCCGACTTGGGGCGGAGAGTACGAGTACCCCTGGTTCACGATCTGGTTGATTCCGTCGAGGAAGCTCGAATCCGTGGCGGCCTTCATCTGTTCCAGGGTTACGAGGTAGAGCGGCTGACGCAACCAGGTATAGCTCTCACAGGAAACAATCGGTTTTCGGTAAATGTGCGCGGCCGACGAGCAAAGCCGGCGGTGGTCGATGATGACGGAATAGCGATCCGCAAACTCGCCCTCTTCTCCTTCAGGGATGTCGGTCGCTCCGTAGCCCTGCATGACGTCGCCCATGGCGCCGTGCGCCTGAACGCGTGCCGTCATGCCATGTGCGTGGCTCCAAGCCTGGAGTTGCTTGAAGAAGCCGTCCACGATCAGCTCAGAAAGCGTCAGGTGATAATCGGAGCGAACGCTCGCCGTAACGTCGCCCGACTCCTGCCAGAGGGCAGGCAGATAAGGCGTGAGGTCGTATCCGCGGCGGGTCTTGAATTCTTCCATCAAGCGTGGAGTCCAGTCCGCGCCGAAAACCTCAAGGCTGTCGCAGATGATGGAGTGGAAGGGCGGGTCGGCATCCGAATGCAACTCGCGGAGGGTCCGGGCGCAGGTTGATTTCAGAAAGAGGTTCAGCGCCCTCTCATTGAAATGGTCCAAAACATAGCCTTCCATGCCAAGCGTGGGGCGCTTGACCTGCTGGCCCGTGAGATCTTCGACGAATGCCATCACCTTCCAGCGCCCGGGCGGGACCGACCAGCGAATATGACCGCCGGCTCCGCGGCCCGGGCTCGGGATGACCACGGAACGGCGGGCGTCAAGTTCGCCGGAGTCGAGGATCGGGGCGGCGACAATGGCAAATACCCGGCCGCTGGCCACGAGGTAAGGATAAAGCGACCAGGTGAACTCGCCGGGGCCCAGCGCGTCCTGGCTGACAACGTTAGTCCTTTGCGCGGCGAGACCTGGTGGAATGAAGGGTCCGCCGTAGGGCCAGCCGCTTCCCGGCGTGAAATCAAATTGAAGGCCCAGGCGCCTGGTCTCACTCAGCGTGTGGCGCATCAGAAGGAACCAATCCGGCGAGAAATACCGCGTGTTGCGGATGCCTAGCTTGGCGTTGTCAACGGCAAGAGGATAAGTCGGCTGCAATTCCACGCCGCGCATCCCGGCATCCCGCATCATCTCGAGTTCGCGCGTGATTTCTTCGGGCGTTGCGGCACCGCCGAACCACCACCAGCGCGTCATCGGCTTGGAGTCGTCTGCAGGGCTGAGAAAATGCCGGCGAAGCTGCACCAAGCCCCCAGGATCTGGATCACTGCCTGGCAGGGCTCCCGGACTGCCTTTAGCCGCGGTCGGGCTCACGGCCAGAAATCCAGCGGCACTCGTCTCAGTGAGAAACTGACGCCGCGAGAGAAGCTTTGATGATTCCTTCACCATTCCTCCCACTCGAAACCGGGCGGTCTCCTGCAAGCGACTTTCGACCGCAAGAAAACGTGAAGCAACCCACTTTAATGCACAATTCAAATGAAACCAAGCGCCCTCTCGGGATGTTCCGCGGTCGCACAACTATCTGGTCCCGGGCCACCGGCACTATACACACAGCTCACTTATGTGGAAAACCGGTCTGTCCCACATGCCACCGTGCAGGCGCTGCAGTTCACCGGGTGTTATTTTGGATCAGCTAGAGTGATGATTCGGTGAATATGAGCAGAGAAGTCTGAGGCGCGCCTTGCGACGCATGAAAGCCTCAGCCCTTCAGCCTGATCACCGATTGGCGGATGACCTGGCGGCAGGCCTTGCACTTTCCGGGGTCGGAAGTGTCTCAGCGGTGTCGCGGGTCGGCCTTGGCCGGTAGCCAGTGCGGGTACGGACGCGAGCCTTTTTGAATTTCTTTCCCAACACTCTCACCGTAATTTTGCGCCAGCCGTGATTGGGGTTGGGGACCGGGTAATAACTGAGGGTATAGAGATGCGCCAAGTCAGCCCGGATGGAGGCAAAGGCCTTTTCCTGGTCTTCCCAGTGCCCGGCAAAGTAGGCTCTGCCGCCTGTACTCGTGCTGATTCGCTTAAAAATAGCAGTCGAAAGGGGGTCACGCTCGGCTTCCCGGGTACTGATCATGTAAATAGGAATTCCCTCTGACTGGGCAAGCTCTCGGACGTCCTCGGGCGACACAAGGCTGGCATCGTCAGGTCCGTTTGAGAAGACGACCACCACCCTCCGCCCCGAAAATTTGTCGGCATCTTCAAGAGTCCATAACAGCGCATCATAAAGCGCAGCATCGTCACCAGCTACAGTTGCACGAACGGCGCGGAGCACCTCTGAATGTTCAGGGGTAAGCCGGCAAGCCCTGAAAAAGTCACGGCTGTATGAATAGAACGCTACACGATCCGATGGGTCCAGCGACCGAACGAATTTCGCAATGGCATCCCGAGCCAAGGCGAAGCCATGGTACATGTAGTTGCTTGTGTCGAACAGAATAAAGACGCTGGAGCCCACCCCTTTGGAGGAACCCGAAGGGTTTGCCGGGCTTCTGCCGGCCTCGACGTTCTCCTTTAGAAGCGGTACATTACCTCCTTCTGAAGCGCCCAGCTGTTGCGTCACCCCATTTTCTTCGCCAAAGGCCGCGATCTTCTCCCGAATTCCGTCCTCATAAACCGCAAAATTCCGGGGTCCGAGACCCGTCACGTACTTACCCTTCTTGTTGGTGACGGCCACGTCGAGTTGCACCATGTTGACTGTGACGTGGACGACTGGGACCTTGGATTCCTGCTTCTGGGCTGCCACCCAGAATGCCGAACCCAGGACCGCGCCAAGAGAAAGGAATGCGACTAGAAAGCATCGTTGGCCCATAAATCACCCTTCCTGCAAATTCAGACCTTCTTTCAAAACCGGGCGAGGCTTGTACAACGCCTGCCAGCAAACCATCCTCAAAATCCGGGAGTACTCTTAGTGCCAGGCAAGGAAGCAAACTTACCTTGCAGAAACTCGGACCCGGTCTTTCGCAAGGAGCGGAGCAGAGCTGGCCAGTCATCCAGGTAAGTGGCCGAAATATTCGCCACCATACGATACGTCAGTTGTGGAATCAACAGGTTCAGCATCACCGGAGGATATCCCTTTTCGTCCGCCAAACGGGCCCAATATAGATTGTTAGATTCCCACGACTCAGCGAGCAACCGGCTGGAATAGCCCAAATAGGTGGGAAGCGGCTTGACGTTCAACAAGGCAAGGGCATTTGTCCCGTCAAATGCAGGATGTGGTACACCAAAGTCTTCTGACAAGCGCTCCCAGCTGACCTGTCCGGGGGCGCGTTGCTCAAGCTGTTGAAGGTCTTTTTCCGCTACCCCCCCTTTAGGATCTTCCGAGGGAAACCTTTTCCGGAACTCACCGGCCAGGCAGAAAGTGTCTGCCGGCGTTAAGAGGGCTAGTGCTTCACGTGAATTTCCCTGGCGCAAGGCATTTTCAACCTGCTCATACCTTTTGGGAAGCATGCGTTCGTATAAGATCGGCATTACTTTCCGGCGCAGCTGGGAATTTACAGCGGAGGCTGTCACCAACTCCTCGCCGAAGCGCTGATAGAGTGTAACCGCATGAAGCTCGTCCGGGGTCACGTGCCACCACCGCGGGAGCACGGCATCGGCAATGAGGGTCGGCACCAAATCTTCCCAAGAGCGCGTTGTTGTAAATCATCTGGGCTCCCGGCGGCTCGTAATAGGCGTAGTTGAGCCCCACAAGCGTGTCTCTCAGGAAAGGAACCAATTCCCCGCGCGCCGCGGCCAGTCTCCGAGCGGAAGGCTTCGACTTGACGATCTTCACCAGGTTGGTTCGCATCTCGGCCCGGATATGCAAGTTGTCGTACAGCCCCTGCGACCATTCGGCTCTCTCCCCTTTTGTAAACAGCGGTTTCGGCAACTGGAATTCTCGAAGCTCCCCAGCCAGCTGAACCAGGCTTCCAGGCGGAGTGTTCCCTTTAGCCATTTCGTGTAAGCCGTCCCCCAATGCGAAAAGCGTATCGAGAGAAACAAGGCGTTGCGAAGCCATCATCGAGCGGATCTTGTTGGCCAGATCGGTTCTTACTTGCCTGCCCACGGGGCTGGACTGCTCAGGGCCTGCAAGCAAGTCGATGATTTCATTCTGCGACAAGTCCGCCCTGCCGGCCGCAGCCTGCAACAGGCCTCCCAGCGAACTCCGTGCAGCATCATAAAGCTTCGTGGAGGAGCGGATACTCAGTGCAAAATACCCAGGGCATCGGAGCGCAACCGGCGATCATGGATACGGTCAGTCGCCTCCGCCACCTTGAGATAACGGATAATAGACGCGTTGCTTAAAGGGAACTCGGAAAAAGTGAGATACTGGTCCCCGAAAGTGGCAAAGTCTCTAGCCAGTTCGAGCACCGTCTGGGGCGCCAGGCGATCCTTTGAAGGGCGACCGCGGTCTATTGCACTCAATGCCAGGTACGCTTGAAGTGGCCCGGTCTCCGTATCCAACCGGGAAAAAGCAACCATGGATTCCATCAACTGCGCCGGGCTTTTCCAGTTCTTCGCGCGCGCAATCCACATCGAAACCAGTTTGGAGTGATCCCTATGATTAAAGGAGCGGAGCGCTTCTCTCCACACTGCCAGATTTCCTGGAATTTGCGGTTGGCCGCTCGGGTCCAGCCGCACGCTGGACATCAGCAACAACAATCCGGGGTCAGGTCTGAAAACCGGCCGGGCAGGCCCGGGAGAAGTACTTCTTCCTCGCAACGCTTCGTAAAAGGTCGCCAAGTGTTGAGGTTGGGCGAAGTAAGCTTGCTGGGCGGGGCCTACACGCGCGAGTGAATCATAGTAGGCTGCCAGCCAGCCCTCGTCTTTACTGAGTAGCCGGGTTACAAATTGTGCCGGCGAGTCGGGGCTTGCTCCAACTAACTTCTTCCATGCCGCTTCGGCGGACCTTCCCCCAGGGACGACAACGCGTCCCGATTGGATGGAGATCTGGCTACCGTAGAAATCAAGGACAGCGGCAAAGGGAAAGAGCCTCTTGAGCCCGGGAGATCGCCGCAGGAAGTCCCTGGTGTTCTTATCAATCCGTGACAGGGACCAATAGAGCCGGGCCACACTGGGATCATCCAGGAGGGCATCAAGGAAATTGTCTCTCTTTTTTGGATCAATCTTCGTCCAATCGCTCTGATTGAAAATCAGCGGGACTTTTGTACTCCCAAAGGCATACTCGAAAGGTTCCCCTCCGCGGAGGGTGCGTTCGAGCGCAGTCAGTGGGAATCCCGAATCGTCGGTGAGGAAAGCTTTCTTAGTGTCGGCGGTCTGCAGGAAAGTGTGGGGCCCACAAGGTTCCGCAAGCTCGTAGCCAAGTGCCATCAGCAACGGTCCTGCCTGCTCGCAACTGGAAATTCGGATGACCTGTCGCGGACCGGCAAGCGCCACCAGTTCCCGCGCTTCTTTCAGATATTCTCTCAAGAGGAGCAGATACTCGGTGGGCTGGGGTTTCTTGTCCTTCCGATTATAGGTGTAACCTTCTACAGCCGCATTGTGCGCCAGCAGAGGAAGTACCTGCTCCGGCGTAACTTGCTGGCTGATCGCGGCCATGCGCAGAAAAGAATGGAGTGGGCCTGGTATCGAGACTTGAACCGGTGATTGCGCCGTGTCCGTCTTGCCCTGGAGGGAATGCGAACCCGGCTTTTGTGCACCGGCACTGATTCCCCGAACGGGGATCAATAAGAGAATTGCTAGGAATGCGGACTGGAGGGACGAAGCTCTCATCGTCGATATCCTCCCGAGCCTTACCGCCTTTAAGGCTCCAAAAGATTGCCCGTGACAAGAAATGAGGATATGTCCTCGCCTGAATTACCGCGCTGCCGTTTCGACCTTTACCCCAAGGATCGCGTATCGCGTCTGAGGTCGACAGGAGTCCACATTTCTCCCACGTCAGGGGTACCACCTGTAATCTTGAATATGAGCTCCCTGGATGAAAACCAGTATATGCCTACAGCGTCTTCGATTCAATCCCAAACCGTGGTTCTTACATCCTCCAATAATAAGTTCTGCGTTTTCAGTAAGCACGTGGAGGAGATTTGCCGGCAAGATCCAGCATTCGAAAGGAGGGGCTGCCACACCTCGGATGGGTTCGCCTTATGGCGCAACATTGATCGCACTACGAAGGGATGCCCTATATTTGCCTCCACAAACTCAGAATGTGTCGTTAGGAATCCTGCGAATCAGCTTGGAACTGAAGCGAAGAAAGGCAAAATCAGAGTCAGGCTTGGAGGAAAGATCTGACAAGGACGAAGAGCTCATAAGGGAGGTTGCGAATTGGGAATCCTGCGCTGGCGTCGCTGGCGGCAATGACGGCACCACACTCGTTCGCGCAGAACCCAAGCGAGGTTAAAGTTGATCTGGGACAGGTGCAGAAGTCTCGAAGGCGACCTCGACATTACAAGGGTAGTGATCCCAGCGCTGCGGCGGGATCGAAGATCCATGACAAGGCAGCTCATCCGCCTGCCAAAACAAATCCTCTTAATACTTAGCACGCCCTCTGTACCCGAATTCTCGTCGAGACTCAAACTGGAAGTTCATCCGCGCAAACTTACCTCTCTGAACCGCGCAGTTGCTTCTTGCCTGTATATACGCCGCTTTCTCGCAACTTGTCCCTTGCCATCGAAGAAGAAGCAAGCGGCGCCGGCAAGGCATTTGTTATCGAGGTTAGAAATTAAATTTATCCAAAAGTTTTTTATCAGTCCCAATATAACTATTGATTGGACACCAAATACCACATCTCTTAATGTAAACACGCTGGTTAGGGCGGAACTCCAAATTACATGAAAGGGAAGTAAATGAAACTCTCGCGGAATACTGTTGGGCTAATGATTGTCTTCTTGCTGGTTGGCTTCGGGTGCTCCCAGCTTAGGGCCCAGGGGCAAACGGGAGACACCGGATCGGCAACGAGCGCGAATTCGTCCTCCAAGATTGAAGAACTCCAGAAGGAACTGGATTCGCTTAAGGCGCAGATCGACCAACTGAAGAAGACGCAGGGAGAGAAAAAGGCGGCGGCATCGGCGGCAGCCGAAGCACCCGCAGCGCCCGCCAAAAAGCCGAGTCTGGCTGAAAAACTCTTTGATACCACAAACATCAGCGGTTCCGTGGACGGATACTACGGGATCGATTTTGAACACCCGTCAGGCCGCCAGGCCGGGCTGAGGGTCTTTGACAACTACCAGAACCAGTTTTCGTTGAATCTTGCCGAGCTTGTCATCTCGAGGACTCCTGACGCGAGTATCAGCCGGCTAGGTTACAACCTGACGTTCGGGTACGGAAATGCCATGAACATTGTGAACTCGGGGGAACCCGGGGGGACAGGGTTCGATCGCAACGTGGAACAGGCTTATGTTTCGTACCTAGCTCCGATTGGCAAGGGGCTTCAGATCGACTTTGGTAAATTCGTAACGCCGGCGGGCGCTGAAGTCATCGAGTCCGCTCCGGATTGGAACTACAGCCGGGGCATCCTGTTCGGCTATGCCATTCCTTTCTACCACTTTGGCTTAAGGGCTGCCTATGCTTTCAACCCAAAGGTTAGCTTGACCGGCTTTCTGGTCAACGGCTGGAATAACATTGTCGCGGTCAACACAGGCAAGACCTACGGATTCAGCCTGGCGTGGGCGCCCAGTTCGAAGGTGAGTGTAACGCAGAACTATCTGGGCGGGCCGCAGATGCCCGATAACAACTCGAACTGGACCCACCTGTCGGACACCGTGGTCCAGTTCAACGTGACCAAAAAGCTGGCCCTGCTGGAAAACTTCGACTGGGGCGGCGGAAACCTGATGCCTGGGGTGGTGAATTCCGTGTACTGGACGGGGATCGCAACTTACGCGAAATACACCTTCGATGACAATTACTACTTCG
>JARRJI010000078.1:0-11409 GCA_037379595.1 Acidobacteriota bacterium
GCCACAGCAAGAGGCGAAGACTTGCAGGGAATACGCGACCACTTCCCTGCAGAACACTTATCCCTATGGGAGCGAACTGCCTCACAACCCGCCTCATGGAATCAGGCGCAATATCGGAACAGCCTCTTCCATCAGTGAACTTTGCTGGCAAAAACTGCGAAGGGGTTGGACCCGGCCAGACACATGGGTTCGGTCATATGGGTGGAGCACCGATTGGGCTACAAATCCCCGCAGTCCCTTTAGGAAGGCCATCCATAATACCTTAACTCAGTTAGGCATAGCACCGTAACACAAGTCGTGCCCTCCCCGGCGGTAATTTTGGCTGGTCAACCTCTTACTGGCATGCAAGTACAAATACGAATAGTGTTGAAACCGGATAAACCAGCGGCGTTCAAAAAGCCGGCCGTCTGTTTTGGATGGAAGGTCTGCTGCTATTCAACCTGTTAAGTTGGAGCGGGGGACGGGGATCGAACCCGCGACGTCCAGCTTGGGAAGCTGGCATTCTACCGCTGAATTACCCCCGCTGCTTGTAAGGCATTGGCTGACTGAGGAATTGCGTGATTCTTAATCTGGCAGCGTCCAAAAACATGCTCGCTCCCGAAAATTTATCTTGCGGCCAGATAGTGCGATTGTCAAGAATTGTCCCCCCTTCGACCGGTCCGCCATCCGGTTTCCCTTTTTGGACGGCTGAATTATCCCCGCCTTTCTGCGCCTCCGTTCGCCTTGGCTCGGAGCCCGCAAACCTGGCTGCTTTTCGGCCGGGCTGGGCAAGTGGACTCCCTACCTTATCTTTTCGATTCAGTATCTGGAGCCGAGGCGGGGTCTTCATGCCAATCAGACTCAGCTCCAGGGCCATAGCGCGCAGTTGCCACTTCGATCAGATATGGTTTCCCTTCACGGGTAATAGCCTTTCCGCGCTGAAGTGCAGGTTCAAGTTGGCAGGGATTATCGACTCTCTCTCCGCTCACACCCTGGCTTTCCGCCAAAGCGACAAAGTCAATGTCCGGCTCGCCCAGGTACGTCGCGGCATAATGACCCCTGGCAGCCATCTTGCCCTTGTATCCGTCATAGACAAACCGCACGGTCTGGTAATTCCGGTTATTCGCCACGATGGTCAGCACCGGAATATTGTACCGCGCCTGGGTCCAGAACCCCGAGGCGCTGTACATGACCGCGCCGTCGCCGATAAAGCAGACGACCTCCCGATCCGGCGCTCCCAGCTTCGCGCCCGTGGCGGCCCCGACGCCCCAGCCGAGGCTGGCTCCTGCCGTGCCGACATACATCAGTTCGTCCTCACGGAAGCCAAACGCAAAAGGCTTGTAGGAAGCCGTGGGATTTTCGCAGACAAGCACCGCATTATGGTCGAGCGACTCCGCCATGATCTGCGAAATTTCATCAGGGTGCATTGGCGACTGGCCAAAGTTCATTTGAGCCGCGGTCCGTGCGGCGGCCCGCTCCTTTGCCGTGAGTGCCGAAACCTCCGCCGAACGCTCGCCGGCGATGGCTTCGCAACGTTCTGCGGTAAGGCGGCCTGCTATCGCTTCCAGAAGTTCCGTAAGCGATTCCTTAATGTCGCCGACTAGCGCCACATCCGTCGGGTAGTTGCGGCTCATTGCGAAAGTATTCATGCCGATCCGGATTACGCGGGCTCCCGATGGCACATCGCTGGTTTGCAGCACCTCGCGATCTCCAAAGTCTCTGCAGCCGACACACACCATCAGGTCGACGCCGCGCTTCATCCACTCCGAATCCGCACGGAAGTTGCCCAGGTAATGCGGATGGTGAACCGGAAAGCTGTGGTACGCACGGAACGGTGAATCCATGGCCAGCTTCTTGGCCACCATCTCGGCCTGTGCCGTGACCTGGTCTGCAACCGGCAAGCCCAATTGCTCAGAAAGCTCCAGAAGTTCCGGCTGCGCTCCTGCTTTCCAGACGTCGTCTCCAACCACAAGCAGCGGCCGCTTGGATTCCACTAGCATCCCGGCTGCTTCCTCCACCGCTTTCTTTGCGGGCCTTGCGCGCCCACCAAGAAGGAAGCGCTCGGCAGGCAGGATCACCGCTCGCAATTTTTTGCTTTCCAGCGCTGAGTCCTTCATGGCCAGATAGACCGGCCCGGTGGGCTCGGTCGTCGCCACTTTGAACGCCCGGCGAACCATCAGCGGAAGAATGCCGGGCTCCCGGGCATCCCAACACATCTTGGTAAACGGGCGTGCAACCTCTTTCTGGCTGAACCCGGGCGGCGCCGCCAGCACGACCTCATCGCTTCCTGTCTCAGCGTCCAGCATGCCTGCGGTCACAACCAGCGCCGAGCCGTCCCAGTGTGCGTTGTAGAGCTGGCCCATCATCTGCGCTGTCCCCACCAGCGCGTGTACATTGGCAAACGCCGGTTTGCCCGTCACGCGATGGTAGCCGTCGGCCATGGACAGCACAATTCCTTCATGGAGTCCGAGAATCACATGCATCGACCGAACATCGGTCAGGGCGTCAAACAAGCCGGACTCAAACGAACCGGGGTTGGCAAAAACATATTCCACTCCCGCCGCCCGGGCTTGCGCCACGACGAGTTCGCCTCCACTTCCCTCAACCGTCCAGATGGAATTCTCTGAACCCGGAATCATCTTTTCGGAAGTCTCCGGCGGATGGAGAGTCGTCTCGGCCGACGTTGCACTGTAAGCACGCGCCGATAACTGGTCCCCGGACCGAGGTTCGGAACTTTCTGGGTTGAAGCGGCGGCTTGTCGTGTCTCTCATTGTGAGCTCCTCTCCACATTCCTTCGCAAGCCAGGGCAAGCTCTCAGATCGGGCAGAACAGGTCGAAGGCTGCTGAAATGGAAAGCTCTTACAGAATACTGCAGCGTCTCTTGCTCGGTGTCATATTTCTGAGGCAGGTAAAAAACGTTGACTGCTGCCATACTGAGCGGGAGCCCTCCTTCTCTCTTTCCCTGACTCGGTCTCCCATGAGCTTCTCTGCTCTGCAAGGGTCCGCTCAGCATGACTGTTTTCCCTGGTGTGTCACAATTCTGGTCAGGCGGCGTCAGGCCGCTTTTCGTACAGCAATTTTCTCGACCGTTGAATTTGTCACTTCATAGGTCCGCAGCTCTGGTTTTCCCTCTGTGAACTTTTCCAGCGCTTTCAAGACCTGGGGATATCCTTGACGGTTATACGCCTCGGCGTGTTCTTTATTGTCCCACAGGCTGATACCGGTAGCCTCTCTGCCATCGTTCGAGACCAGCGTGATCTCTCCGTTAAACCCGGTGAACTTCCGCAGGGCAGGAATCACCTCGTTGTCCATTGCTCGCACAAAACCCGGACGCCCATCAGCCCTCAGATGCATTCGAACGTGTCTTGCAAACATAAGATCTCCCTCCTTGTCAAACAGGATTCGATCACCCTCTCAATCTAAACCTCTCGGTAACTCACGCCTATGACCGCTGTCACAAGGCGACGTGACGATTTTCAGGTAATGTTTACAATGGGTTACAGGCCGGCAGGCCCCGGTTGAGCTTGTGCCCGAACATCCGCGATCCACGTAGCGGTTTGTTTGACTTCATGGGCTGCCGTGGGCTACTCTCGAAATGACTAAACTTTCCGCTCATCATGCGGGGTTTGCGAACTCGACATGCGAAGAGTTTACCTGGACAACAACGCCACCACTCCCGTTGCCCCCGAAGTGTTTGAGGCGATGAAGCCTTACTTCCTCGAGGACTTCGGCAACGCGTCATCGATTCACTGGTATGGCCAGCGCGCCAAAGCTGCGATGGAATCCAGCCGGGAGCAGATTGCCCGGCTGTTGAACGCGCGCCCAAATGAAATTGTCTTTACCAGCGGCGGCACGGAATCCGACAACACGGCGCTGTTCGGCATTGTGGAGGCTTCGCGAGCCGAGAAGAAGCACATCATTACAACAGCCATCGAGCACCATGCCGTTTTGCACACGGCGAAGGCGCTGGAGAAGCGCGGCGTTCGCGTCACTTACGTCCGCGCGGGTTCCAGTGGCGTGGTCGATCCCGCTGACGTGGAGAAGGCCATCGGCCTCGACACCGTGCTGATTTCCGTGATGCACGCCAACAACGAGCTTGGAACCATCCAGCCGCTGGAAGAAATCGGCCGCATCGCGCGCGAGCATGACATCTACTTCCACACGGACGCCGTGCAGTCGGTCGGCAAGATTCCCGTGGATGTTGAGAGCCTCGGCGTGGATCTGCTTTCACTTTCTGCGCACAAGCTGCACGGGCCGAAGGGCGTGGGAGCGCTCTACGTTCGCAAAAGCACCATCCTGCGGAAACTGCTTTACGGCGGGCATCATGAGCGCGACCACCGGCCTGGCACGGAAAATGTTCCCGGCATTGTAGGGCTGGGCAAAGCCGCTGAACTGGCCGGCCGGCATCTGGCGGAAGGAATTACGCGCGTCGGGGCGTTGCGGAATCGCCTGGAGGATGGGATTCTCGCGAGCATACCTCTGGCCACGGTTGTGGGCGACAAGTCGCGGCGTCTGCCGACCACCACCAACATCAGTTTTGATTACATCGAGGGCGAGGGCTTCGTGATCGCCATGGACCTGAGAGGCGTGGCGTGTTCCACCGGGGCAGCTTGTTCTGCGGGTTCGGTTGAGCCATCGCACGTGCTCTCCGCCATTGGCCGCACCCGGCAGCAAGCCCGCTCGAGCATCCGCTTCAGCCTGGGCCGCTTCAACACGGCCGAGGACATCGAATACACGCTCGAAGTCCTGCCGCGCGTGGTGGAGCAACTTCGCTCACTTTCTCCGCATTACAAGAAAGATGCTGCCGGCGCCCAGCCCTCAGGTTCCAAAGCGAAGGCTGTGGCTGAGCGCTGAACTCCCGATTCCCATGACCATAGCAGTGGCAATGAGCGGCGGCGTGGACAGTTCCGTGGCCGCGGCGCTGCTCGCAGAAAACAACTCGGCCGCTGGCTCGAACGGGTCTCCCGCCGTGATCGGCATGACCATGCAGCTTTGGAACCAGCGGCGGCTGCCTTCGCTGCTGGGTTCTGAAGAAGGCGAGCCGGGACGCGCCAGCGGGCGCTGCTGCTCGCTCGATGACGTCTATGATGCGCGGCGTGTGGCCAGCTTTCTGGGACTTCCCTACTACGTGGTCAACTTTGAAGACCGCTTCGAGCAGGAAGTCGTGCGCCCGTTTGTGAAAAGCTACCTCGCCGGCGAAACGCCCATTCCCTGCAGCCTCTGCAACACGGAAATCAAGTTCGCTCAGTTTATTGAGACAGCCCGCAAGATCGGCGCCGACGCTGTGGCCACCGGCCATTACGCGCGGGTTCGCAAGGACCCGGATTCCGGCCGCTATCGGCTCTTTACCGGCCGCGACCCGTCAAAGGACCAGTCGTATTTCCTCTTCGGGCTCACGCAGGAACAGCTTGCACGCACGCTGTTTCCGCTGGGCGAGTTCAACAAGGAGCAGGTCCGGGCCATGGCGCGCGCCAGAAACCTTCCCGTTGCCGAAAAGCCCGACAGCCAGGAAATCTGCTTCGTTCCAACCGGAAACTATCGCGGATTTATCGACGCCTATCTGAACGAGCAGGGCAGGAAGCTCGAGGATGCCGCCGGCGACGTCATCACGACGGATGGCCGCGTTTTGGGCGAACCTCAGGGGCTTGGAAACTACACCATCGGCCAGCGGAAGGGGCTTGGAATTGCCACCGGCACTCCGCTTTACGTCATCGGACTTGACCGCGCCCGCAATCGAGTGGTGGTAGGTTCCAATCAGGAACTCCTGAAGAGCCGGCTTCTGGTGCGTGAGATCAACTGGATTCGCTCCGTAAACGAGGGTGAATCTTTCGAAGCGCGCGTGAAGATTCGCAACAAGCATTTCCCGGCCGATGCGCGTGTCGAAGCGCGCCCCAACGGCGAGGCTTTCGTGGAGTTTACGACTCCGCAGCGCGCCATCACACCCGGCCAGGCCGCCGTCTTTTACGATGAGGACGAAGTGGTCGGTGGCGGATGGATTACCCGCGTGCTCGATTAGCACCCGCCCGGGCCCCTGCGAAGTTGTTGCGCGGGCAAAGCAGGAGTTTTTCCTTCCAACTACCGCCGATTGCCGGGAGAACGAT
The DNA here is from genome assembly GCA_037379595.1 of Acidobacteriota bacterium. Lineage (GTDB taxonomy): Bacteria > Acidobacteriota > Terriglobia > UBA7540 > UBA7540 > SCRD01. The sequence goes on from JARRJI010000078.1 coordinate 6,081, forward strand.
GCCGGCCGGAATTCCGCCGGCTTTCTTGTCTCACCAGAAGATCCCCAGGCAGACTATTCCCTGTGCTATTCGCGAGATACCGGCTTCTTGTTGATACAGAACAGCTTGGGGAATGGCTGTAATCGCGGAACCCGCATGGTTGTTGGCTGGGAGGCAGGGATTCGAACCCCGATAGGCAGATCCAGAGTCTGCAGTCCTACCGTTAGACGACCTCCCAAGGTATCTTTATTTTCTACCAGTTCATGCGTGTTTTTGGCAACCTAAAATGAAAACTGGCGGCTTAGCCTGCAACGCCGCACCATTGGCAGACGAACTGCAACTGGGCTTTGGCGGCCGCCACAACCGAGTCGATTTCGACGTATTCGTCGGCGGCGTGGGTGTTGCCGCCCCGGGGCCCCCAAAGCACGGCAGGCGTGCCGTACGCCTGATGAAACACGTACATGTCGCACGGAGCTTCAAAGCCCTGGATGACCGGTTCCTGGCCGAGAGCGTCTCGAACGCAATCCGCAAGCTCGCCGACGATCGGTTCCGACCTCGAGATCGCCGACCCCGGCAGCCATCGAATTGGAAACTCAATTTTAGGCTTGACCGGGAAGAGTTCCGGAGCGGCTTCCATAATTCCGCGAAACCATTCATGGAACTCCCGTTCAATGTCGTCCTGCTTTTCTCCGGGCATCAACTGCCAGTACATCTCGATCCGGCAGGTTTCCGGGATGGTGATGGGCTCTCCGGTACCCCATGGGCCGGTGGTGAGCTTGGTAATCGAGACGGGCACGGGGTCCGGCGAGTCGGCGTAAATCTCGTGCACTGGAGCTTTCCTTTTGCGCTGCTCGGCGAAGTCCTGCATCTTCACCAGGAAATACCGCATCGGGTCAATCACGCCGGTGGGAAACTTGCCTTCGGGAAGCACTCCTCCCGTGGAACTCAGCGTGATATGGACCGTGCGCCCGCCGCGCTGGGCGGGGCAGATCCGCAGGAATGTCGGCTCCGTAATAATCGCGGCATCGCCGTTATAGCCTTTCACGCGCCCGGCAATGGTGCCGTTCACACCTCCGAACTCCTCGTCGGAGACGGTCTCAATGATGAGGTCGCCCTTTAGTTCGATGCCCAGCTCGCGCAGGGCTTCCGCCATAAAAATGTTGGTGGCCACTCCAGCTTTCATGTCATTGGAGCCACGCCCATAAAGGAGATTGCCTTCCACCTGCCCACCGAACGGATCGCGGGTCCACGGCTGCGTCCCGCGGGGCACCGTGTCGACGTGCCCCGAGAGCACCAGTGAGCGGCCTCCGCCCCGGCCCTTGCACCGCGCGTCCACGTTGGGGCGATTGCTGTAGTCACGTCCCGAAAAGTAGAGCGGGTCCTCCTTCAGGCCTTGCACATCGCGGAGATAATACAATTCGGTCTCCAGTCCCTGCGCCTTCAGAAACTCGGCCACATGCTGCTGGCACGCTTCTTCGTTTCCTACGGGCGGCGTGTTTTCCGATGGAATCCGAACCAGGCCCTGGATGATTTCCACCAGCCTGTCACGATGATCGTCGACGTAGGAAGAAAGACGATTCCTGAGGGTAGCGTCAAGCGGCATATGAACGTTCCTTTCTCTTGGCTGTTTCTGTAGTCAGCCCTTCTCCGGCTCTCGATGCGGTTCGAACGGAGGTGCTCCCATCGCATCAGTCCATTGTTTCCCGACCCATGGTAATGGTATCCATAACCAGGCCTATAGTATAGAATTTCGTTTCGATCGCGCTGGCAGAGTTGCATTCGCCGAGCGCAGTCAGAAAACCTTCGTGACATCGGCATGCCTGGTTCGTACCGGTGGATCGAACAGCCTCGAAAACCCGAACCTGATGCACAGGAGATGCTCCATGACTCGCCCAAGTGGTCTTGCGCTTACCGCGTTGATGATTGTTGGACTCTTTCTTGCGCCGCCGGCCACAAAGGCACAGCCGGCAGGCAACTCGTTACGTGCCTGGATTACGAGCACGGGCATGCGGCTCACCCCTGCCAGCGTGGGATCAACCAGAGCCACCGTGGCAAGCGCCGAAGCCTTCCGGAACGAAATTATCTCGCTGCAATTCGCCGTGCGCTCGTCGCACCCCCTGAGCCCGTTCAAGGCCACTTGCGAAACAACAAGCGCTGCCAACAGCCGCGCGCTTCCCTGCTCCTGGGTTCGAATCCGCTACCCCGGCTACGTGCCAGCCGGCGAGCGGGGAGTGGACATGGCGGACCCGCTGCTTGAGTCGCCTCCATCGGAAATCAAGGGCAACTGGACACAGGGCGTCTGGCTCACCGTCTCCGTTCCCAGGCAGGCCGATCCGGGGTATTACGAAGGTGCGCTCCAGATTCGCGCCGGCCAGGAAAGCAAGAAGTTTCAATTGTCACTTCATGTGCTCGACTTCACCCTGCCCGATATCACTAAAGGAAACTTTTATCTGAACATCTGGCAGGACCCCGCGGCCGTGGCTCGAGTGGCCAACGTTCCATTGTGGTCACCAGAACATTGGAAACTGCTGGAGGCGTACGCGCGAAACCTCGCCGATCACGGGCAAAAGTCCATCACCACCAGCATTCTTTACGATCCGTGGCGCTCGCAGACCGGCTTCGTTTTTCCGTCGATGGTCGAATGGCGCTTTCCCGGAAAATATGAATTGGGGCAGGCTTCCAAATTTCAGTTCGATTTTTCTGTTTTCGACCGCTACGTCGAAATGATGATGAAAGCAGGAATCGACAAATCCATCCAGTGCTTCTCCATGGTCGATGGTCCCGGATCGACTTCGCTTTGCAACGTCGGATACATTGACACGACAACCGGAAAGCTGCGGGTGTGTCCGACCAGGGTCGGAGGCGCGACGTACCGGGAAGTCTGGAAAGCCTTCCTTCCCGCATTTGTGGACCATCTCAAACAACGCGGCTGGCTCGACCGCACCTACATCGGCTTCGACGAAAAGCCGCAGTCCATCATGAACGGCATTTTCAGCGTCCTCAAGGCTGACGCGCCCGAGATGAAGGTTGCGCTTGCGGGAGGAACGTCAAGCCAGGAGTCGGGCACGGTGGGCGATTTGACGATCTACTGGAGCGACCTCGCCCATCCCGCCGTCGTGCGCCACCTGTTGCAGGAGCGCCGCAACGTGGGACCAACCACTTTCTATACCGCCTGTGCGCCGGCTCAGCCCAACACTTTCATCTTTTCCCCACAATGGGAATCCCGCCTGCTCCCATGGATCGCTTTCCGCTACGGGCTGGCGGGTTATCTGCGTTGGGCCTACCAATCGTGGCCCACTGACGTCTGGCGCCACACCCAAAGCCGCTGGCACTCCGGCGACAGCTTCCTGGTATATCCGGGCAGGAATGGACCCATCGACAGCACGCGATGGGAGATGCTTCGGCAGGGAATCGAGGATTATGAAGCTCTGGAAATGCTGAAGCAGAAAATCGCGGAACTGCGGCAGGATTCCGCGCACGCCGGCGAGGCCGCAAGCCTTGAAAGGCGCATGAGAAACGCTATCCACGGCGCGACAAACCTCAACAAGTGTGAAGGCGTTCCGAGCCCCGGGCTCTCCCGCCGCGAGATCAATGCCCTGCTGGCAGAATCTGAAGGGAGGCAAAGTATGAGTTACACCAGCAATCTTCGTATGACTTCCAAATTTTCGCCCAAAGATTTCGTGCCCGACGGGAATCTCCAGAAGGAAGTCTGGAAGACGGCGGACTGGGTCCGCTTTGACCACGACATGACCGGCCAGAAACAGTATCCGCAGTCTGAAACTGAAGTGGCGACGGTGTGGACGCCGCACTACGTCTACTTCGCCTACCGCTGCAAGTACACGGAGCTGAACGTTTTTGAAGATGCCGATCCGGCCGTCGAGAGGTGGGGATTGTGGAATCGCGACGTCGTGGAAGTTTTCATCAACCCCCAGCCCGAACGAGTCAGCCATTATTACGAATTCGAGGTCGCGCCCAACAACCTCTCAATCGACCTTGAGATCAATAAGGATCAGTCACCGTTCAACGACGCCGGCTGGGACTCCCATTTTGAGCACGCGACGCACGTCGATCCCGAGCATCACATCTGGACCTGCGAGTTCCGCATTCCCGTCGCTTCGATGGGGGTCAAAGAGATTCCTGCCGGAGCCGAATGGCGTCTCAACCTGTTTCGCGCCGACGGGCCGGGCGATGATGCTCAAAGGCGCCACCTCTCCTGGAGCAGTATCCCGACAGGCGTCACCTTCCACACTCCAACGCGGTTTGGAGTCATTCAGTTTGTAAAGTAAATGGAAACCGCGGGTGCTCCGCACGGTGTCTTTCGAAGAGCAAGTCTCTTGAGGAGGAGCGCCCTCTTCCCTGCCCATTGGCGACAGAGCGAGGGCGCTCCGGCAGGTCCGGCGCTAGCCCCAGCACACATATTGGTGGTCGACGTCCAGATGCCCGACAAGCCGCTTGGTCAGCGGTTCGGTGGAAGGAGCCATCTGCCGGCGGATGCGGTTCATGGCCTCCGCACTGAGCCTCTTGAAGTGGCGGACATAGGCCGTGTTGTGGTCGATGTCCGCGACCTTCGGCATCCCGATGACTCCCGTGGTAACCGGCAGGCTGATTGAGTAACTGAGCAGCTCGTCAATATTCGTTTTCCCGGGCCCGGACCCAAGCAGAAACTCCTGCCCCGTGAGCTTCATGGCGATGATGCCGAGATGCTTTTTTCTCGCAACCGGAAGCGCAACTTTTTCGAATTCGCCGTTGCGCGCGGCATTCAGGGCCATCTGCACGCAATCCAGCGGATGCCGCTCGATCGCCTTGGCCATGGTGGGACCGTCGGTATGGCTGGTCATTCCGATGAACCGGGTCATTTTCTGTTCTTTGGCTTCGAGCAGCCCTTTCATGGCTCCGTCGGGAGCCTCGATCTTTGCCAGGTCGTCGGCGAATCTGAGGCTGTGAAGGTGCACCAGATCCACATGGTCCATACCAAGCCGCTTCAGGCTGATCTCCAGGTCACGCATAAAACCATCGCGCGTCCGTTTTTCGATCTTGGTGGCCAGGAAAATTCCCTTGCGCCTCGCCCTCAAAACTTCTCCGATGCGCCGTTCGCTCTCGCCATGCGGCCCGCCGTAAGAGTGCGCCGTGTCGACATAGGTGATTCCCAGATCGAGCGCGCGGTTCAGCGCCGCCAGCGCCGCCTCCTTGTCTTTGTACATGCCGAAACGGCTTCCGCCGCCAAAAGCCAGGATGGAGACGCTTTCGCCGGTCTGTCCGAGAGTCCGGTGAGGAAGCCGCTGCATCACGGCGCCTTCCACCGTTCCATGAAGGCCGGTCAGAAATCCCACGCCTGCGGCTCCGCCAATCG
>JARRJI010000079.1:0-11096 GCA_037379595.1 Acidobacteriota bacterium
CTGAGCACAAGGCTTGCGGATGGCCCATTCTGTCTTGCACGGTGGCTGGAGCATCGGTGTCTCCGATGGCCGGACTCCCGAAATCGTACCTCACCGGCGCATTCCGGCGCTGAGGACAGCGCCGCTACAAAACCGTGTCACATGACCTGCAATCCGGAGAAGAAAAGCCGCGCACTACATCCGTTCGGGCACTTCAATACCCAGCAAATCCAGCGTCTGGGTCAGAGTGCGCTCGACGACGTGGACCAGGTAAAGCAGGAAGCTCTGGCGGTCGGCATCGGTCTCTCTGAGGATATGGAAGCGGTGGTAGAAGTTGTTGAAGGTCTGCGCCAGCCGGAAGGCGTACTTGGAGACGGCGGCTGGTTCGGTGGTGGAGATCGCCTGGTCGGCCACCATTTCAAGCTGCGCGGCAAGAACGGCCAGTTCCCAGAATGCGGTGCCGTCGTCGCCCTTGAAGTGCTTCTTCATGTCAAACGGCAGACTGACCGTCTTTCCTGAATCCCTGTATTTCCGGAAAATGTTGCGCGCCCGGACGACGGTGTATTGCAGATAGGGTCCCGTCTCGCCTTCAAAGGCCAGCGCTTCCTTGAAATCAAACGTGATGATCACGTGGCAGGAAAATTTCAGAAGGAAATAGCGAAGGGCGCTTACGGCGATCATTCGGCCGTAAGCCGATTGCTCTTCGGGATCCGTCGTCATTTCGCGCGAACGGACTTCTTCGCGCGCCTTCTCCACCAGCATGTCGATCAGGTCGTCGGCTTTCAGTCCCAGGCCCTTGCGCCCGGAGACCTCAACATAACTGCGCTCCAAATCTTCCGGCCGAAGCTCGTAGCCCATTTCCTTGGCGCAGGCGGGTGACAGGGTGACAACTTCGTAAGCAAAATGATGAAGGTGTGCCGCCTGCTCGCGGAAACCCAGCGCTCGGAAGGCCGCCGCCACAATGTTCTGAAGATATGCCTGGCGCGTGTCGATGACGGCGTAAGCCTCCGAGGCCCGGCCGAACTCCGGCGCGCCGGCTTGCCCGTTCCTGCCCGTGTGCCAGACCGTTGAGCCATCGGGATAGACGTAAAAGGGCGCATAAGAAAAATCTTTGCCAAGCAGCCCGAACTTCCACATGTGGTAGGCGATGTCTTTGCCGACGTAGGTCACCGTGCCGTTCGAGCGGACGATGATCTTGACATCTTCGGCTTCCGGGGCGGGTTCTTCCTCACCCTCCGCGGATTCGGATTCGCCGAGGTCCATCACCCAGCAGCCGGCGTTTTTGCCCGCCGTTTCATAACGGATGGCGCCGATCTCTTTCATGCGTTCGAAAGCGCTCTTCCAGAAATCGAGGCGCAGGATTTCGCTCTCTTCCACCAGAAGATCGTAGAGGACGTTGATGCGCCGCATGGTTTCCAGATGCAGCCGGACAATGGCGGTTGAGATCAGCCGGGCCATCTTGGCTGCCTCGCCGTGGCCTTCCTCGATGGCTTTCAGCGTCTCCGCGCGAAGCTCCCGATTGCCGCTTTCCGCATAGAAATTGGAAACCCGCGCATAAAGGTCCCAGCAGTAATAATCAAAGCGGACGCTCTTGTCCTCGATCAGCGTGCGGACTTCATCAACACTCTTTTTCTCAAGGTGCTGGAAGCCGACCACGACGTCCGCCACCTGCACGCCGGTGTTGTCAATGTAGTTCTGGGTCTCCACGTTGTGACCGCGGAACCGCAGCAGGCGGACAAACGTGTCGCCCAGCACAGCGTTGCGAAGGTGGCCGATGTGGGCCGCTTTGTTGGGATTGATGCTGGTGTGCTCCACCAGGACCTTGCCGGGCTGCGTCAGATACGGGACGGTAGGGAAGTGCCGAAGCAGAAACAGCTTCCAGGCCAGCCCCTCACGGTCCAAATGGAAATTCAGGTAACCGGCTCCGGCCACGCTGACTCGCTCGACGCCGTCGATGGGCATCAGACTTCCGGCCAATTGTTCGGCAATCTTGCGCGGCGGCTGCCTCAGTTTTTTCGCCAACTCAAAGCAGGCGGCGATGGAAAGATCGCCGAGTTCGGGCCGCGGCGGAAAATCAAACGCCGGCCCTTCAACCTCCAGATTGAATGTATTCTTAACTGACTCCTGAAACTTTTGCCGAATCCTGTCTTGAATTTCCAGTTACAAAGCGATGTCCCCCGCCGGGTGGCCGATAATGCGGTCCGCCCCTCCCGCGCACGAATCAATTGTGAATGGCCCAGCTTAATGCGCAGTCCATGGATTATAGCAAACACCGTGGATGCCGTCGTTGACCCTTGCACAAATTTCGCCTACATTCGACGTTGACCGGCTCGCGGAAGGAGCAGAAAAGTGCAACCAGCCATTCTTGAATGGATCGGGTTTCTGTGGATCGTCTTCCTGGTGGTGTGGGGCATCGGTGCGCTCGCTCAAAAGCGGACGGTGCGGAGAGAATCGGCCGGCTCGCGCCTGGTCCAGGTACTTCTGACCGCGCTGGCAGTCGTCCTGCTTTGGGGCCATGGGTTGGGCTTCGGACCGCTGGCCCGTCCCTTCGTGCCCCGGTCTCTCATTTTCTTACTCCTCGGGCTGGCCCTCACAGTCGCCGGACTCGCCTTCGCCATTTCGGCGCGCGTTGTCATCGGGCGGAACTGGAGTGGCGTCGTGACCGTCAAGAAGGATCACGAGCTTATCCGCAATGGCCCTTATGCGCTGGTGCGCCACCCGATTTACACCGGTGTTTTGCTGGCGCTGCTGGGAACAGCCATGGCCTTTGCCGAGGTGCGAGGGTTGCTGGCCGTCGCCGTGGCGACTCTCGCCTTGTGGATGAAATCGCGCCGCGAGGAGTTGTTCATGATCGAAGAGTTCGGCGCCGAGTACGCTCAATACAAGCAGAAGGTGAAAGCGCTGATTCCCTTCGTGTGGTAGCGCTGACCCGGAAAGGATTCACGGGCCGCCGTGAAGGCTTGTTGTTGCCCGCCCGGAGTCCATAATGGAAATTCCGGGTGAATCGCTCGCCCCTCATTACCCGCCGTCTCATCATCGCTCCTGATAGGACCCTAGGTTCGCCTTGACGTGGTCCCCACGCGGGCATAGCATGCTCAGGTCACGGCTTCGAAAATTCAAAAGGAGCATATACTGCTGCCACTATGAACACCCAACGCATGCTGCTATCCGTGTTGCTCGTCTTGTTTGTCGCGCCGACAACTCTGCCTGGTCAGGACCTCGCGGCGCGTGGCACCGCCATCGAGCTCTTCAACGGCAAAGATCTTTCGGGCTTCTACACCTTTCTCAAGAACCACGGGAAGAACAACGACCCCAACCACGTCTTCACCGTCGAAAACGGCATGATTCACGTTTCGGGCGCCGAGTTCGGCTACATCGCCACGGACAAGGAATACAAAAATTATCGCCTCACCTGCCAATTCAAGTGGGGCGAAGCTGAACATGGAGAGATGGTCGGCAAGGCGCGTGACTCGGGCATCCTTTATAACTTTACCGGCCCCGACAAGGTCTGGCCGAAATCCATCGAGTTCCAGATCACCGAAGGCGGCGTCGGGGATTTCTATATGACCGACAGAGCCTCGCTCGCTCGCGACGGAATCACCGTAACCGGCCCGCCTGACAGCGCCAAAATCATTGCCCGCTTCAACAAAGGTCCCTGGAAGGATGTGACGGGGTATCGCGATCCGAACGGGGAAGTGGAAAAACCCCACGGCCAGTGGAATACGCTGGTGCTGGAAGTCTACGGTAATATCGCCAAACACTACGTGAACGGCAAGCTCGTCAACGAAGGCTACGACGCCAACCCGGACCACGGTAAGATCCTGTTCCAGTCCGAGGGCGCGGAAATCTATTTCCGCAACATCAAGCTCCAGCCGCTACGGTAAATGCAGGTTGCAGTTCGCTGGTCCTGGCGACGCGGCAAACTCGAGATTTTGCAGGGACGGGCCTTGTGCCCGCCCCAACGCGACCGCAAGGGTTGCCCCTACGATTCTTGCTGCAGCCGCATTGCGCGCCAAACCACCTGCCGCTTGCCGTCCACCCGATTCAGAATCAACACGTCGCGGCCTGCCTCGGCGAACGTTTTACCGCCCATTTCATAACGAATATCGAATAAGAAGTCTGCTTTGCGTGTTCCTCGCGCTCCTCGAAACCGGTGTATAATTCAAGTTGGTTCCATACAAGTTCATAGAGTGGTAACATCGGGGTGCGAGGAATAAGATGAAAAGCGACGTGCGCCGGTACCTGGCAGTGCTGGCGATTGCGGTTACGCTCGGCGTCGGCATTGTCATTGGGACCCTCATCTCCCACGGCGTACGCGCGGCACACTCAGCAAGTGCTGCGCCTGACCCGCGGCCCCTGGCAGCTCCCTCGCCCGTTGACCTTTCCAATTCCTTTTCGCGCATTGCGGATCAGGTTGAGCCGGCCGTCGTCAACATCACGACGGAAACCACCGTGCACCTTTCCGGGCGTGGTATGGGGAATCCGGGTGAAGGACCTTTCGGCGATTTCTTTGGCCACTTTTTCCATTTCGGCCAGCCCGGCCAGGGCCCGGATCACTTCCAGCGGCGCAGCCTGGGTTCCGGCGTCATCCTTGATCCGCGGGGCTATGTGCTCACCAACTATCACGTCGTGATGCAGAGCAGAGCGGACAAGCCGGTGGACCGCATCGAGGTTTATCTGAAAGGCGATGAGGGAATCAAATACCGGGCAAAGATTGTCGGGGCCGACAAATGGACCGACCTCGCCGTCATCAAAATCGATGCCGGCAGAAAGCTTGCCGACGCGCAGTTCGGTGATTCCTCTTCGGTGAAAGTTGGAGACTGGGTGCTGGCCATCGGCAGCCCCTTTGGGCTGGAGTCAACGGTTACGGCGGGCATCATCAGCGCCATGGGGCGGAACATTGAACCCGGCATGGAGGGCCAGTTCAAGCGGTTTATCCAGACGGATGCGGCCATCAATCCGGGCAACAGCGGGGGCCCCCTGGTGAATATGGCGGGGCAGGTGGTTGGAATCAACACGGCGATCGCCACCAACCAGGGGTCGAATGACGGCATCGGTTTTGCCATTCCCTCCAACACCGCTCGCGACATTTACAATTCGCTGGTTACCTCCGGGCGCGTTCGGCGCGGCGCCATCGGCATCACTTTTCTCAGCCAGACCAATCCCGCCCTTCTGCGCAGTTTCGGAGCTGACCATGGTGTTGTGGTGAACAACGTTGAGCCCGGCAGCCCGGCCGAGCGGGCGGGTCTGAAGATGGGCGACGTCATTCTCGCGATCAATGGTCAACCCATCAATTCGGGTGACGATCTTGTCGAAATTGTTTCCGGAAGCCAGATCGGCAGCAAGGTGAAGCTGGACCTGCTTCGGAATGGGAAACACTTTTCCGCGTCGGTTGAAGTTGCCGACCGGAACAGCATCATTGCCCAGCAGGAGGCCGGCGGCGCTCCAGACACCGGCAACAGCGCGCCGGAGCAAGCCGGAGGAGCCCTCGGGGTCAGCGTCCGCAACCTGACTCCGAACCAGGCCAAGCTCGTAATGAAGTCCCTGCACCTGCCGCGGCCACAAGGAGTTTTGGTCGCCCGGATTGCCCCCGAAGGTTTTGCCGCGGAGCTCACCGTTCAGACTGGAGACATCATTCTCAGTATTAACCACCAGCCGGTGTCTTCCGTTGATGACTTTGTTCGGGTCCAGAAGACTCTGCGATCCGGACAGGACGTGCTTCTGCTCATTGCGCGGCAGACGGGCCAGACATTCACCACAATGTTCCTGGCCGATACTTTGCCTTAGTCCAGGAATATGCACTTTTCTTCAAGCCGCCGGTTATGGATTCAATGGACGACGCTCATTGCCGTCGGAGTGTTCTTCCTGCCGGGCTTGCGCCTGAGCGCCCGGCAAAGGAGAAAAGCGCATCAAGTGCGCAGAGTTACGACGCACCATCGTCGGCGGCATTACAGGCGCCGCCACCATTACTACCACCGGCACCATTACCGGCATGTTCGCGCCAGCCGGGAAAGAATCAGCCAAATTCAGAAGGCTCTTGTTAAGGCCGGGTATCTCCACGCGAAACCCGACGGCATCTGGGGTTCGGCAACGCGCGATGCCATGCGCAAGTATCAAAAGGCCAACGGGTTTACCCCAACCGGCCTCCCCGAAGCAAAGCCTCTCATGAAGCTCGGATTGGGGCCGCATCCCTTGCCTCCGGCCCTGGATCGCGCCGCGGCTGCAAACGCTAAGACTCAAGAGGGTGGCGGGACCAGCGTGGCGTCTGATTCTTCACCCTCCAGCAAATCTTCCTCGACTTCGACCCAATAATCCGCATCTAAACTCCAGGGTGTCAAAGTCACTTCCAGACTTTGAGGGGAATAGTTTTTTTCGGGGGACCGCCCACAGGGAACGAGCGCGCGTATCTCGCGCAGCAGGACCAGGGTGAGCAAGGGGGGGCGCTTGCGCTCGAAAGGCAGGCTGAATTGAACCCGACCTGCATCCTGTGCCGCTCGTCAGGGTTCCCGCGGGAAGAAAACTCGAAAGGGAGGTTGTTCGTATGAAGATCCGCATCCTGATTGTCACAGTGCTGTTGGCTGGCCTGGCGGTGCCGGCTTTTGCAAATTCCGATCGGCAGCACGATATTCAGCGCATCCGCAGCTCCCGGCTTGCATTTCAGGAAATCATGAGCGCGCCGGACAAGAGCATCCCGCAGGAGCTGCTCGAATCGGCGAAGTGCATCGCCATCATTCCGGGGGAAAAGCGTCTGGCCTTCGTCTTTGGCGGCCGTTACGGCAAAGGCCTGGTGACCTGCCACACTGGCCACGGATGGAGCGCGCCCGCGTTCCTGATGCTTGGTGGGGGCAGCTTCGGGTTTCAAATTGGCGGCTCGTCCACCGACATCATCATGATCTTCAGGAAAAACAACGGCATTGATCATCTGCTGAGCGACAAGTTCACGCTGGGTGCTGACGCCAGCGCGGCCGCCGGTCCCGTCGGGCGGAATGCCGCCGCGGCCACCGATGCCGAAATGCACGCTGAAATCCTGACCTACTCGCGAAGTCGCGGAGTTTTTGCGGGGATCAGCTTAAACGGCGCCGTGGTCAAACCCGACAGAAGCGGAGACCATGCACTCTACGGCGCCAATGTCGGCCACACTGAGATTCTGGATGGCAGAGTCGGCATACCGGCAACTGCCCGAGGCCTGGTGGACGTCATCGCAAGGGATACACGCGAAGCCGGAGGGGAATGAGGTTGTCGAAGATTGCCAGTCGCGACGAGGCTGGCTTGCAGAACAGGGTTCGCCTTTTAATGCTGCGGCTGGTGCATTGAAAACACGCAAGAGCCGCACGGCCAGAAGGCGGGCCCTGCGCTACAGATTTGATCCGATCCCCGTTTGTAGCGCAACGTTCGCTTTTTAACGTTGCGGCTTTTGCCTGGAATTTCGAGCACCAACCACAAGGCCAGGGAGCGGATCCCGCAATCTAAGTATCAATTTGCGCCCGCTGCAGCTTGTCGCTGTAATCGATATAGACCGACTTCCATTCCGAAAAGACGTCCAGCGTCGCGTTTCCGGCTTCCCGGTGCCCGTTTCCGGTCTGCTTGGTCCCGCCGAAAGGCAAGTGAATCTCCGCCCCGATCGTGGGTGCATTCACATAAAAGATTCCGGTATTCATCTCCTGCATGGCCTTAAAGGCATTGTTGACGTTTCGCGTGTAAATCGATGACGACAGGCCATATACGACGCTGTTTCCGATCTCGATGGCGCGGTCGAGGCTGTCGAAGGGAATCAGCGAAACCACGGGCCCGAAAATCTCTTCCCGGCTGACTCGCATCTCGGGCGTGCAATCGGAAAAGATCGTCGGCGCAAAGAACCACCCGCGGTCGTACTCGCCGCCGGTCAGGCGCTTGCCTCCGCAAAGCAGCCTGGCGCCTTCCTGGACTCCGATCTCAACATACTTCTCAACGGTCTTGAGCTGCGCTTCGTTAATCAATGGACCCACCTGGACGCCCGGGCTGAGCCCGTTGCCCACTATCAATTCTCCGGCCCGTTTCACAAACCTCTGAACGAATTCGGCATAGACGTCCTTGTGGATCACAATGCGGCTTGAGGCGGTGCAACGCTGTCCGGTCGTTCCAAACCCGCCCCAGAGCGCCCCGTCGAGAGCCAGATCCAGGTTTGCGTCTTCCATCACAATGATGACGTTCTTGCCGCCCATTTCGAGGCAGACGCGTTTGAACAGGTCGGCGCCCGCCTTCGCGACTTCGCGGCCAACTTCTGTGGAGCCCGTAAAAGAGACCACCTTCACGGCGGGCTGGCGCACCAGGGGCGCTCCCGCCTCCGGCCCGAACCCGCTTACGCAGTTGACCACTCCCGGCGGCACGCCGGCCTCTTCCAGCACGCCCACCAGGTTGAAGGTTGAGAGCGGAGTGTCCTCGGCCGGCTTGATCACCACCGTGTTGCCGCACACGAGCGCCGGCATCATTTTCCAGGCGGGAATGGCCATGGGGAAATTCCACGGCGTGATGAGGCCGCAAACGCCAATGGGGCTTCGAACAGACATGGAAAACTTGTTGGGAAGCTCGGAGGTGGTGGTCTGGCCAAACAGCCGGCGGCCTTCGCCGGCCATGTAGAAGGTCATATCGATGGCCTCCTGGACGTCGCCCTGCGCTTCCTCCAATGGCTTGCCCATCTCCCGCGTCATATCACGAGCAAGCGCTTCCTTTCGCTCCGCCAGCAATTGGCCCGCTCGAAGCAGGGTCTCGGCCCGCTTCGGCGCCGGCGTGCGCTTCCAGCCGGGATACGCCGCGCTGGCTGCTTCCACAGCTCTTCCAACATCGTCCGCGTTGGATCGCTGGAACCGCCCAATGATGTCATTGGAGTCTGCAGGATTGATGTTTTCGAAGGTCTTTCCACTGGCCGATTCAAGTCGCTGGCCGCCAATAAGATTCTTGTAAACGCGCTGCTCGCTCATGATTCCTCTTTGTCGGAACGTTAAACCTCAGGAAGCGCCAAAGCTTCGCTCTCCTGAGGCGCTATATAGCTTACACCCGCGGACGTGTTGCGAGAACCGGCTGTCGCCCTGGAAACAGGCTGCGTGTTCGGAAAGACCGGCGCGCAAGGCGGGGGAGGCACTTTGCTTTTTCAGGCGACAAGCCTCGCTGCGTCTCCCAAATCGCAATGCGGCAACGGGAGTGTGGGGCTTGGTCCGGGGCGCCCATAGCAGCCTTCGCGCCCACACCCGGCAAAAGTAAGATCTATGTCCCAGCGGGATTTTTCTTGACTCCGCGACGTGCATCGTGTAGTCTACAAGAGTAGATATTTTCCGGACTTCACACGGAATGCCCGGCTGAAAGAGAAAAAACAGTGCGATCACGATTTCAGATCGGTGGGAACTCTTTTATTTCTTACAATAAACTGTTTTTACGGCACTTAGGCGATCAGGAGTCTCGAAAACAAGTGAATTTTGAGGCCAAAGAATCCTTTTTTTCAAAAACAAAGCGGGAGAGTTGTTGAAAACAAAGGAAAAGACCGAAAAAACAAACCGAAAACAAAGCGGAAACAAAGCTGGCTAACTTATTGAAAATACAACACAGTGCTCAAAAATAGCGCAAAAACAAACCGAAAAACAAAGCTGGCCATCTTATTGAAAACAAAGAGCCCGCGAAAAACAAACCGAAAACAAACCTGAAAATATCGAGCCTAGGTTCCTGCTAATAAACCGCAAACTTGCTTCTGTAATAATAGTCTCAGAAAGACAGGATCCTTACCGAACTTCAGGCACGAAAAGATGACTGCAACCCGCTGCCACAAACAGCAATGGCGCAGCCACCAAAAAGGAAGAGCGTCACGCAGCAAACCGTTGCAGTGGACAATGTCGACGCGTCGACGTTAATCGGGCGGGGAACTCGCGGGCCTTGCGCGGTAGCTCTCAAGCGTAACCCGGATAGCCTCCGCAATCGGAGTTTCCTTGAAGTCCGGCAGAGTCCGCTTCAACTTGGACCCGTCGAGAATCACGCTTTGGTCGAACAGGTAGCGCAGCTCCATCAACTCCCGGACCGTGGCGTCAAACATCGCGGCCAGCTTCAGCGCCGACCACGGCAGCACACGAATCGCCAGGCCCGCATGCCCGGCCTGCTGGGCAATCTGCTCCAGGAACTCGCGCTCGGGGCTGGCAACGTAGCCACCGAAATTGAACACCTCGTAAGCCGCCAGGCCCTCCTTGATGGCCAGCAGCGCCAGCGCGGCGCGCGCGAGGTCCGGCACAAAGGCCCATTGGTGCGCGGCTTCCAGGTTGCCAAGCGCCCGAATGGGTTTGCCGGCAGCAGCGTTTTCAAAAACGGGATCGACCAGACCGTTGCGAACCGTGGGGCCAAAGTAGTCGCCCGCGCGCAACACAATGACGCGGAGGGAGTCTTCTTCCACAGCATGCAGCAGGGAATCTTCCAGCGTGACGCGCAGCGTGCCTTTGTGGCCGGAGGGCCGGTTCGGGGCATCCTCGGCCAAAGGAGCATCGCATTGCGGCCCCAGGCCGTAAACATTGCCCGGAAAGAGGATGGTGGCGTTGGCGGCGCGCGCAGCCGCGATCACGTGTGCGGTGGCCCGTGCCATGTTGGGAACCCACTTGGGATAGGGGTAGTTGATGCCGTGAACGATGGCATGGCAACCGGTTGCAGCCTTGACCACGGCATTCAAATCCTGCACGTCGCCCTCGACCAGTTCCAGGTTGGAATCGTCGCCCAGAAGCGCCGAGGCTTTCGAGAGGTCGCGTACCAGGCAGCGCACCGGCTGGCCACGCCGAAGCAGTTCCTGGACCATGGCCTGGCCGAAGCTGCCCGTTCCGCCAAGAATCAGAATAGGAGTGCTCAACTGGTGTGCCTTATGAACCTCCTCTTGAGTTGTGTATGTCTGCCTGCTCAACCACCAGCCCGCAATCGCCCGATAGCGGTGCCGGGCAGCATAGTGTAACAGAATACCGGCACAGATGAACCCAGCACTGATAAGGACAGAATCTTTGGCGAGGGTGGGAGTCGGATGGCTGGCGCAGACGCTTATACTGTAGTGTCTGCGAACTCGCGAAGGGAGATGGTCTTAACTCATTGCACCTCATGGCAGGCGGTCCATGGCTCCGTAC
>JARRJI010000080.1:0-13803 GCA_037379595.1 Acidobacteriota bacterium
AATTACTTCCAAAAGTATTACCAAAATATTTGATGAAATAAAACTGTGTAATACAAAATACTTAATAATTAATATAGGCGAACATGAATTTGAAAGCATAGAAGTTTTAAAGGAATTAATCTGAAGGGACATATCAGGCGGAAGACTTCCTGGACGACGATGGATATTCATCCCAACCGGTGCGCTTACAGGTGGCGATTGAAATTCGAGGAGATCGCGCAAAGGTCGATTTTACTGGTTCCTCGCCCCAGTGCCGGGGCGGCGTCAACGCCGTGCTTGCAATCACTGTCTCGGCTGTCTTTTATGTTTTCCGCTGCCTGCTGGGGGAGGACGTTCCGGCGTGTGCAGGATTGCTGGAGCCGATTGAAGTCATTGCTCCGGAAGCAACCGTCGTCAACGCACGGCCGCCTGCCGCGGTAGCAGCCGGCAACGTGGAAACCTCCCAGCGCATCGTGGACGTCCTCCTTCGGGCCCTGGCTCGCGCGCTGCCTCATCGCATCCCGGCAGCAAGTTCAGGCAGTATGAACAATTTCTCTTTCGGAGGGATCGATCCTCGCACGGGCGCCCCGTTTGCCTACTACGAAACCATTGCCGGGGGAATGGGCGCACGGCCTTCAGCGGACGGGCTGAGCGGCGTCCATACCCATATGACAAATTCGCTGAATACTCCAGTCGAAGCTCTCGAATCACACTTTCCGGTGCGCGTCCGGCGAGCGTCGCTCCGGCGCGGATCGGGAGGGCACGGCCGCTTTCAGGGTGGCGACGGCGTCATACGTGAAATCGAGTTTCTCACTGAGGTACGCTGCAGTATCTTATCCGACCGCAGGCGGTGTCCGCCCTACGGCCTTGCCGGCGGACAACCGGGCAAACCCGGAAAGAACGCGCTGGAAACGAGGGGCAGGGTCCGGAAGCTGCCTTCAAAAACAGTTTTCACCGCGCCGCCGGGAAGCATTCTGAGAGTTGAGACTCCTGGCGGTGGCGGATGGGGCAAAGTCCAGGCAAGAAAGGTTCGCAAGCACTGATCCCAGAACTCCTAAGGAGAACTAATGGACAACGTTAATCGAAGAGACTTCATGAAGTCGATCGCCGCAGCCGGAGCGTTGACCGGCATCCCGGCCCAGGCGGCTGAATCAGGTGGGCAAGGACCCGTCTTTCTTTCAACCTGGAAACACGGCAAGCCGGCAAACGACCGCGCGGCAGAGGTTTTCAGTAAGGGCGGGAGTCTGCTTGATGCCGTCGAGAAAGGTATCAACGTTCCTGAAGAGGACCCCAAGGTAAGCAGCGTCGGCTACGGAGGACTGCCAAACGCTGAGGGTGTCGTCGAACTGGACGCCGGCATCATGGATGGTACCCGTCACCGTGCAGGCGCCGTATGTGGCCTGCGCGGCGTCAAGACACCGATCTCCGTAGCCCGCCTGGTGCTTGAGGGAATGGAAAGCCAATCCTGACCATAAGACCTTCTGGCTCTCTCCGGAAAACCACGACACCATCGGCATGGTCGCGACGGACGGCAAAGGACACATCGTGGCCGGATGTTCAACTTCCGGATTAGCCTGGAAAATTCCCGGCCGGATCGCAGACTCTCCGCTGGTCGGATTAGGATATTACGCCGACGACAGTGCGGGTGGCGCCTCAGCAACCGGCAACGGCGACTTGATGAGCAACTACTGTACCAGCGTCTCGATTGTGCACATGATGGCGCGCGGTGCATCGCCGCAGGAAGCCTGCGAGGAACTGCTTCGGAACATGGTCAAAGCAGAGGCTAAGAGCAAAGAAGCCGAGTGCGCGGTCATCGCCATGAATACTCGGGGTGAGATCGGTGCCGCTTCCATGAACCCTCAGTTTCATCTCCAGTACGCCCTTTGGAAGAACGGCGAGAGCCGGATGCTCGACTCCAAGGATGTCTACTGAGGAGTTCCGCTCGGGCCACGTGTAAGGGAAAAGGGGCCGGTGTCGGATCAGCCGGCCCTCACATTCTCGGCATGGGGAGTTTTCCCTCCGGCCACAACCATCCAGGCCAGTACCAGCAAGCCGAGTACCAGCAGGACCACTCCATTCCATCGGAAAAACATCGAAGGCTGCGACAGCAGTTGTACCAGTGGGCCTGCAATTTCCAGGCAGAATATCACTCCGATGTAAGCAAGAACATTGGAACGGCAGAACCAGGCAACAATCGCTACAGCAACGGCTAAAGGAATGAAGTTCATAACCCATCCCGCCACATATTCGCGGACGGAATGGGCGCCCGCGGGACCCAGGCTCACGATCACTAACAATGCGATCGGCCAGATCCACCACGCCCGGCGCGACCATCCCGCGCGCACCACGTAGATGAGCACTCCCACCAGGGCCGCGTACAAAACGCTGACGACGAGGGCGTGGAGGAGGGCTCCAATCCCCGGGAAGGCCGTGTCAAAGACGCTGGGGAAAATTTCGATTGACACCGGAGCAAATGAATGGAAGCGGCCGGAAATGAGCGTGTCGAGTCTCGTCATCCCGACCGCGGCCGCGACACCCAGGATAAACACAATGACTGCATCACGCCGCCACATCCGCCGGGCCGCACCCCGGAATATTTCCCAGGCATCTGGGTACAAGCTTGTCGCCAGTGCCACGACAAACCAGCCCAGAACTCCCGCCAGCAGCGGCAGCACGGCCAGACTGACGCCCACCCCAATCCAGAAATTGACTAGTGAGATTGACGTCCTGTAGGACTGGTAGATCAGCGGAAGGCTGTTCAATTCTGTCAGAACGGTCAAGCCTGCCAGTACTACACCGACCCATAATGAGCGCCGCCAGGGAATTTTCCCCGCCCTGACCTGTTTGACAAAAAGAATAATGATCAGCGCGAAGACGCCAATCCCGAGAAGACTTTCCAGGCCGAGCAGAATGGAATTGGCCAGATGCGAAGCTTCGCGTTCGCGCCTCCAGTTCTCAGGAAGCTTGAAGTATCGCGAAGTGCCCACGACCTGGTCGCCTGCAATTTCGACGGCAATGCGGAAGTGGGCATCCTCAACGTTGCGAGGGTCGCCCGGCTTTGCCTGCCAGGTCAGCGTGTAGTCCTCGCGGGCCTTGCGTTTTTTCGCTTCCGAATTCTGCAGTTCGAAGTTCGAGAGCTGATAACCCTGCTGTTGAAGAAAATCCTCTGCCAGTGAACGGGCCGCGTCGGGAGAGAGCGATGCGCCGGGCGCATCCTCGTCGAGTATGTGCCGGTAGCCGAATACCTGATTGTCGCTCGGGTCCACAAATACGCGATACTCTTCCTTCTGGAGCGGTTTGAAGAAGCGGACTTCCCACAACTCCAGGCGGGTTGCCCGTCGGTAAATCTCCTCTGACCGCTCTACGGAATGGCGCTCCAACAGATATCGCAACGCCAGCGGGTCCACGTTCTCGTCAAGCCCCGCAACGTGCCGGTATTCCTGCGCTTTGACGCCCCGCTTTTCCAGAAAAGCGGCTGCTGAGCCCACAACGTCCCGCCGGGAGAAATGAATCGCGATATCCCTGCCAAACCGGTAGGCGGGGACGAACGCAACACCGACGAAAATTGCCGTTAACACCGCGGCCACGAGCATGCGCGATTTTCGAAGCGGTTGATAGCTCAGAGGCTTTTCAACCTCCGGGACCAGTTCTTCCTTCGGCGCGCGGGTTATTCCGGCCCTTTCATTCGTGATCTCGGAATCATCGGAGAAGGTACCTGTCCGCAGGTAAGCAACCAGGGCCACGATCAAAGGGATCAGCATGATGCCAGCGGTTATGCCGCCCGAGAATCTCAGGTAGTCGTTTGAGGAGCGCAGCAGAAGGAAAGCGGTGTACAACGCATCCACCGAATAGTGCCAGATCAGCGTGGCAAAAATGCCAAACTTGAGCATGACAATGCCTATGATGATCCCGCCGATCCCCACCTCGATTCCGCGAATGAAAAAGGGCTGGTTCGGGTAAGCCGAATGGAGAAAGCTCCAGATAAATGCGGCAACGATCACCCCTGCCGTCCGGGAGTGGAAGACCTTCTCCAGAAAGGGTATGCCGAAAGCCCGGAACTGCATTTCTTCCGAAACCGCCGGGAAAAAGCCGATAAAGAGCACGGCAATCCAGGGGATGCTGGTATTCAACAGATTCGAGAAAGGAACGTCGGCAGGCGCCCAGGCTCCCAGCTTATCGGCCGCCAGGTAAAAGACCGTCTGGTAAGCAAAAAAGAAAAACGTCATGGCAATGCCCACGACGTTGGCAATAAAAAAGGAGCGTGAACGCAGGCCGCGCCATCTCAAGGTCCGGCGCACGGACGGCAGCTTGGGAAGGCCCTCCCGGAAGACAGGCTCCGCGGCAGCGACGATAAGGAAGATGAATGCACCGACGCCGAGGGCGCTCAAAATGGCGTCGCGGAAGTAGCCTGCCATAAAACTCGAATAGGAATCCGTCGTGGCATAGCCGAACTTACTCAGCGGGAAGGAATTCAGTTGCCCCAGGAAGTAGAGGACCGTCGCGACCAGTCCGAATCCCGCCGCGGTGCGAAGCGGCACATCGCGGTCACGCAGCCGCCGGATCAGGATCACCAGCATCGCCAGGCAGAGCAGAAAGTAGAAAACCTGATCCACCAGTTGCGCGGAGATATTTTTCGAACGAAGGCTTTGGTAATCCCGGATCCACTGGTCGGGGACTTTGACAAACTCGCTGTAACCGGCAACCTGATTGCCATCGACGTCGACCTCAACCCGATAGCTCCCGCTTCCAAGGTCAACGTTCTTCTCTTTCCAGGTAAAGCTGTAGTCGATTCGCGCGGGCCGCTTTTCCGATTCAGAATCCAGGAACTCAAGGCCAGAGAGACTGCGGTGCATCGTGTTCTCGAGGAAACTCTCTGCAATCTTCCTCCCCTGTTCCGGACTCAGCGAAGCACCTGGGGCCGCGTCGGGGATTTCGTGATCGAAGCCCACAACCCGGCCCCGCGTACTCACGTCCACACGGAATTCTTCTTTTTGCTGAGGCTTGAACCACCGGTGCGACCAGCGCCACAAATGAATGGGACCGGCTGTCAGCTTGTTCATCCTGGCCAGCCCCTGGGTACGTTCGAGGTAAATCTTGGCCTGATCGTCGTACGTAAAGATGGCGACATGCCGGTACCCGCCGACATTGAACCCACGGGAGGCTAAAAACTTTTCCGCAATCGGCTGCGAATCGCTGCGGTTGACCCGAAAGGTGAGCGTGGCTTCGGGAAACGCCCGGGAGAAATACTTGACTCCGATAACCAGCGACACCGCTGCAACTGCAATGGCAACAACAATGATGTTCCGTTCGCGAACTCCAAGTTTTACCGGCATAATGACCTCTCGGGCATTCAGGTGCCTTCACATTGTAACGAGGATTATACCAACCGCTTGGCCAAACAACCTCCGGAATAAGTGATCAATCTGCAAGGGGCGGGCCTTCCCCGTCATCAATGACGCGCTGCTATCGCAGCCGTTTCACCATCACCCAGGCCGCGAGGCCGTTGCTGTAGTACTGCTCGACTTTTTCAATCTTCCGATAACCGTGCGCTTCGTAAAACTTCTGCGCCGCATGATTATCTTCGGCGGTCTCGAGGTACATGAGTTCCAGCCTGGCTTTGCGGGCCCAGCCCTCTGCAACACTCATCAATTCGCTACCGACACCCCGCCGTCGATAGGCTTCTAGAATATCAATGGTGATAATGTGGCCCACGCGCACCGGCTGCCGGCCCGCCACCACAAACCCTACAATCGTGCCGTTCTCCTCTGCCACCCAGGTTCTCGATGATCGATGTGCTATGAACCTGGCCAGTTCCTCGTGCGAATAAGCAATTCCGGGCGGGAAACAAGCTTGATCAATTTCTGAAAGTGTAGACAGGTCAGAAGGATGGAAATCACGGATTCGCATAGGAGCATCAGGAAACGATTCAATTTCGGAAGGAACGAAGGAATCAACCATCGAATGCTCGGTGGTTGGCCGTGGTCTGAAGTCCCCGGCAAACACAGCGTTCACCTGTCGGCCTCAAGGCTACAGGTACGCCGCGCTCGTCAAGGCTACCACGGTCATTTGGCAATATCCAGGAGACGCTCAATGTCCTCTTTGTTGTTGTACAGATAAGGAGAAACCCGAATCCGGTTGTGGCGCAGGCTGACCTCAACGTGATTTGCCTTCAGGTCGTCGTATAACCTGGCGGTCCTCGCTTCCGATTCGCTCTGGAATGCCAGGATGGGCGAAGGAAAACGCGACCGGTCCTCGTTCGCGAGACGGTACCCTCCGGATTTCAGCCTTTCCGCTGCATAATCAAGAAGGTTCGTGCAATGTTGAGCTACAGCGCCCACCCCTGCTCCAAGCACAAATTCAAGGCAAGCCTCAAGCGCGTAGAGATTCAGGAAATTGGCGGTCGCGGCGGAATCAAAAATCCGGGCGGCCTTCGGCAACACAAAATCTTCCACCGGAAGGGCATCAAAATTATCCGCCCCATCCACCGACAGCCAGTTCACCACCTTCAACTCCAGGCGGTTCAACAACTCGCGCTGCACATACACAAAGCCGGTGCCATAGGGCCCCAGCAGCCATTTGTAAGCCGCGACGACAAGGACGTCAATGGGAAGCTCATGGACATTCAATCCAGAGCCAGCAATCGGGTGCGCGGTGTAAACGCGCGAGCGAAGTCATCCACCTGGAGGGGACGTGGGTCGTTCCGCAGAACGTGCACATGGACTCCCAGGCGCCGCAGATGAAGCCAAGTGAATAGGTTGGAGGGAAAGTTATTTGCGGCAACGATCACTTCGTCGCCCGGCTGCAGTTGCAAACCCCCGGCCACAACGCCGATGCCCTGAGTTGCACCGCTGATCAATGCAATTTCGTTTCCGTCGCTGCCGATGATCCGGGCCAGATGATTTCGGACGCGTTTCGGAAGTCCGAAAAACTCTGCGGGCCGCATCCGCTCCGGGTGGCATTTCAGTTCGATCGCCTCATGAGCGCGGGCAGCCGCCGTCAGCGGAAACACCCCCTGATAGGCACAATTGAGATAAGTCGTCTCGCCAAATTCGGCGAACTGCGTTCGATAATCAGGCATAATATGCGAAACCGTTTTGTATAAAGATAAAAAGCGGCGCCGGACCAGAATTTGGCCAGCCATCCTCCGACGTCTTACCGCCTCGAAGCCAGGTGGATACTCTGCTTCAAGTCCGCCAGAACTCGGGCGGCCGCATTGTCCGCCGCCTTCGACAGCTCAGGCGGGCCATAGGGAACACGAACAACGTCCTGCCAAATCGAAGCACCGCTGACGCTGTCAGTAATATAGACCTCGGCGTGCAAGCTTTTCAATCTCCTCAAACTGAAACAAGTTCCGCGAACAATCGCGTCAGCCTCCGAAGGCTTTTTCACGACTTTGAGCCAGGACACATGTGCCAGGTCATCGGTGAGTATTTCGTTCAAATTATGGTCAATACGCTGAACGTAAACTTTCCGCATCTTCAGAAGCAGGCGCGGGTTCGCCGTTCGCATCGATACAGGCCCGCGCTCAGAAGGTGATACGGGCCCCGAGGGCCCAAGCGTTGGCCTCTGGGCGTGAAGCAAAGGAATCGACACCAGGCAAATCGCCAGACTCCACATTAAATGCTTCATCACGAGCCTCCACTTAGCAGGTTTGATTTTAGTTTAGCAGAAACCCTGGCTGCGGTTTTGGCACGAGGCAGAAATTTCGTGAGACCCTTAACCCCACCGGTTGCACTGGCCGAAATGCAGAAAAGCGCAGTGTATACAGGTCGCAGAGCTCCAGGTCGAGATGCTTATTAGCTGAGCCCCGTCAGGTGCCACATCGCAATTGCTCTAAAAGCCTTCTGTTCCAGTTGTTTATAATCTGGAAAAAAAGTTTTGATAGCGGACGGGTTGTCGTCTCCTGGCGGCAGGACTATCATACGCTCTGCGACAAATCACAGAATCGACCGAACAACGAAGGAGAATTTCGCATGGCGCAAATCGAATGGGTGCTTGACGCCGACCAGGGCCTTGATCAGGCAGAAGGGAGTCCGAGACTACCCTTGTTGAACTTCACAGCGGCGCCCCAGTGTGTCGGTTGTACCCGGCTGGATGATAAGGTTTACAAGCAGGAAGACGTAGTCCGGTTCGTTTCCGAATGCTTTATACCCATCAAAATCAACATCAAGGAACACCCGGAAAGTTTTGCCCGCTTCAATGTGGAATGGACACCCACCACCATTATTCCCGACCACGAGGGCAAGGAATGCCATCGCGTGGTTGGGTTTCTTCCCACCGAAGACTTTCTGGCGCAGCTTCAGCTTGGAATTGCAAAGGTGGCCTTCAGCGCCAAGAAATATGAGGAAGCTCGAAAAGGGTTTGCAGCCGTGGGACGCTTGTATCCGGAAACCTCCGCAGCGCCCGAAGGCATTTATTGGTCAGGTGTCAGCGCATATCGAGGCAGTGGCAAGGCAGAAGCTCTGGAGCAGTGCGCCGAAGAACTGAAGGAGAAATATCCTGAAAGTGACTGGGCAAAGAAATCTTCTGTCTGGATCTGATGGATAACGTGCGCCTGAAGAAGCAGCGGAAGCAGTTCCTGGCTCAACCAATCCGCACGTGTCTCATACCACGAATGAGGGGAAACGTCTGGCTGAAACGCTAAACCCGGGAAGCCCCGTCAGCCAGATGAGTGTCCTGCACGCGCACGTTAGCAAAGGCCACTTCCGATCCCACGTCAGCCTTGATCAACGCAAGCAGGCCGCGGTCCGGATCGGAGCGTGTTTCAAGAGGCGAGTATCATCAATCAGCTTTCGCCCACGGCGCTAAGCTTTCCGGTGCTGGCGCACATGGACGATGTAATCTGTTGCAGCGGGCGTCCCGCCTGCTTCCCGAACCGCGGCGGCGATTTGCCCGCGGTGGTAAGCGGAATGCATCACAAGGTGCATCAAGACGTCGCGCACCGGCACGCGAAGCTCGGCGCCCTTGCTGTTCCGGTGGACCAGGTCTTCATCCAGCCGCTCAGGCGCCAGATTGTCCAGGAAGGAACTCCATCGCTGGCGCATCTCGCTGACAGCGGCTTTCGCTTCTTCCAGGCTCAGCAACGGCCACGGCGCGGGCGCGGCGGCGTCCGGGGCTTCCAGTCGTCCCAGCCACACGCGTTGCGCGCCGATGATGTGGCCGGCGACCTTTAGCGCCCGTTGCGCCGACACGTTGAGCGTCGCAACACTGCGAAGCGCTTCCTGGTTGGCGCAGTAGTCATATTCGAAAAGTTTCCGCAACGAACCCAGAAGTTCCATCCGCTCCGCCTCCCTGTTCTGATTAAGATATGCCCCGCGATGGCGTCCAGCAAAAAAGGCTCAACCGCACTTCGTCACTTCGCTTCCTTCCAATTCTTCCCTGTCCCCATATCGACCTTAAGCGGCACTTTGAGCGGATAAACGCCTTCCATTTCCGCCCGGATCACTTCCCGCGCTGCGTCCACTTCCGCCTCCGGCGACTCGAAAACCAGCTCGTCATGCACAGTTAGGATCATTCTGGTCTTCATCTTTTCCCGTTTCAGCCGGCCGTGCACCTTCACCATGGCCAGCTTCAGAAGGTCGGCGGCGGTGCCTTGCAGCGGAGTGTTCATCGCCTCGCGTTCAGCACGGTTGCGCGCCGCCGGGTTCTGGCTGCCGATTTCCGGGATGGGCCGCAGGCGGCCAAACAGCGTACGGACCTGTTCCGTCGTTCGAGCCTCCTCAATGCTCGCTTCCAGGAAAGCTCGCACACGGTCGTAGCGCTTGAAATAGGCGTCAATGTACTGTTGCGCTTCTGTCTTGCTCGATCCCGTCCTCGCCGCCAGCCCGAACGAACTGAGGCCGTAAATCACGCCGTAATTGATCGCCTTGGCCATCCGCCGGTGTTCGTGGTTCTGCAATCCGGGCGGTACGCCGAAGATCTCCTGAGCCGTGCGGGCATGGATATCCTCGCCGCGTGAAAACGCCTCGATCAGGCGGGGGTCCCCGGACATGTGCGCCAGCACCCGCAACTCGATCTGCGAATAGTCCCCCGCAATCAGCAGCCAGCCCGGCTCCGCAACAAACGCCGACCGGATCCGCAGGCCGAACTCCTCGCCGATGGGAATGTTCTGCAGATTGGGATTTGAAGATGAAAGTCGTCCCGTACGAGCAACGGTCTGGTTGAAGCTGGTATGCAGCCGCCCGGTTTCCGGGTTGATGTATTTCGGCAAGGCATCAATGTAGGTGGATTTCAGTTTGGCCCGGGTACGGTAGTCCATGATTCTGCGCGGAAGCTCGTATTTTTCGGCCAGCGATTCCAGCACCGAAGCCTCCGTGGAAAACTGCCCGCTCTTTTTCAGCCGTTTCCCGCCGGGCAGTTTCAGCTTCTCGAACAGAATCTGCCCCAGTTGTTTTGGAGAATCGATGTCGAAAGATTCGCCCGCCAGGTCGTAGATCTGTTGAGTCAGATCGGCAAGCTCTCCGGCAAACTCATCCGACATGCGCGCCAGAATCGCCGGGTCGATCTTCACGCCGGTCATTTCCACATCGGCCAGTACCTCGGCCAGCGGCAGCTCAATCTCCGAATAAAGCTCCCTCACGTTTTCCCGAGAAACCCTCGGACTCATCATCACGGCCAGTTCGAGCGTAAAACTCGCGGCCTGCCCGAGCGAGCCGTTGATCTTTCGCCCCAGCCGCAGCAGGGCGACCGATTCCAGCGTGTGACTCGTGGCCAACGGATTCAGCAGATAGGAATAGAGCATCGTATCGTGTGCCACCACTCCCAGCTCGATCCCATGCTTGCGAAGCATCAGCCGGAAAAGTTTTGAGTTGTGAACTGCCAGCACATGCAAATCTCCGGCCAGTACACGCGAAAGCCCACCGAGCAAACCTTCGAGCGATTCTGCCGCGATCACTGCGGCCCGCTTGCCGTCAGACAAGCCCACACCCGCCAGCCGTCCTCCAAAACCTTCTTCACCTTCCACTGCAAACGCGATGGCAAGTTCAGCCTGCATCGGCACAGCCTTGAGCCACTTTTCAACTTCCGCACGGGACCGAAGCTCCGCCGCCCGCTCACCGCTTTCCGCTTCTTCCGGACCCGACTCACCAAGTAACTCGTTCAGCAGCGAGACAAACCCGAGTTCCTGGCACAAGGAACGAATCTCATCCACGTCGCGATCGCCGGGCTTCAGGTCGTCCGGAGTGATTCCCAAAGGAACGTCGGTCCGAATGGTCGCCAGCTCACGGCTGAGCAGTGCCTCCTCGCGAAAATCGCGCAATGCTTCGCGGTAGCTCGCTCGTTCAACCTTCTCGCAATTCTCCAACGCCGCGTCGAGAGTTCCAAAGCGGTTGATCAGTTCAGTGGCGCCTTTCGGGCCGATGTAACTGCGCTTCTTACCATTTTCCGTCTTGAGGGGTTCACGGCCGGGCAGCGGACGGGCGCCGGGAATGTTGTCGCTGGAATCGCCGGTCAGCGCCAGCCAGTCGACCACCTGGCCGGGTTCGACCCCGATGATCTCCTTCACCTTGGCCGCATCGCAGACGGTTTCGCCGTTGCTCGCGGAACGCGCAGGCTTGACCACCCGTACATTGCCGTTCACAAGCTGGAACAGGTCTTCGTCGCCGGAGACAATAAAGACTTCCCCGCCCTGCACCGAAGTCTGCCGCGCCAGAGTTCCGATCAAATCATCCGCCTCATACCCGGCCATTTCGACCAGCGGAAGCCCCAAGGCGCGGCAAAAACGATGCACGTAGGGAAGCTGGACGTTCAATTCCTCCGGAAAGGGCGGGCGGTTGGACTTATATTCCTCAAAAAGTTTGTCGCGAAAGGTGGGAGCCGCTTTGTCAAACGCAACAGCAACTTTGTCCGGCTTGTAGTCTTTCAGCACTTTCCGAATTGTCCGCAGGAAAATGTAAATCGCTTTGGTAGGCATGCCGCTCGGCGAGGTCAGAGTGGTTTGCATCGGAGCGTAGAAAGCCCGGAACAGTAGCGACATGGCGTCGATCAGGACGACTCTTTCTGCTTTTGGCATTTCGGTCAAATTCATCCCTCCTGGCGTGACAGCCCATTGTACCTTACAAAAAAGGCTCTCTGGATAAGGCTTTGCTGTTTCCGGCTTGGCGAATCTGATTCAATTTGTGGTATTTTTACCACACACCGGTTACCGCGTGCCCCTGCTAGTTTGAGTAAGTTGTTGATTCGAAATGGTGTATAAACAATTGCAGACTGGCACGGTTCTTGCTAGTCATGGATTGGGCAGCAGGAGGTTATTTGAGTCATCAAAACACGATTGCAAGGCCGGTATCCACCGAAGGGATAGGTCTACATACCGGTGTCCCCGTTCATGTCAGGCTGTTGCCGGCGCCAAGCGGCACGGGCATTGTGTTCAAGCGAATCGATCTCGACGGCTTCCCGATCAAAGCCAGGGCCAAAAACGTGGCGCGGGTCAGTTATGCCACCAGCCTGATGAGGAAGGGAGTGCTCATTTCCACCACCGAGCACCTGCTTTCCGCGCTTGCGGCAGCCGGGGTCGATAACGTCTTCATTGAAATCGACAACCTCGAAGTTCCCATCATGGATGGCAGCGCGCTTCCCTTCCTGCGGCTGATCCAGGAAGCAGGTTTGAAGCAGCAGCGTGCCGGGCGGACCTTTGCGAAAATCCTCAAGCCGGTTGAGGTTGTGGACGGCGCAAAGCGTATTGCCGTTTATCCATCCGACGATTTCGAGATCACTTACCGAATCGCCTTCAACCACCCTCTGATTGGCGAACAGGAACGATCCTTCAGCATGAACCAGTCCGGCTACGAGGTGGGCATTGCCCCCGCCCGAACCTTCGGCTTCATCGACGAGGTTGAAATGCTTCGCAGGAGCGGCCTGGTCCGCGGCGGCTCGCTGGAAAATGCGATCGTCCTTACCGAGACCGGGGTGATGAATCCGGAAGGTCTGCGCTTTCCGGACGAATTCTGCCGCCACAAGATTCTGGACCTGATCGGCGACCTGGCAATGTTCGGATGCCCGCTGGTCGGGCACGTGGTGGCGGACCGCGCCGGGCACGCCATGCACATCGCTCTGGTCAGCCGCCTTCTCCGGGAAAAAAGCGCCTGGAAGGTCGTTCGATACCCGCGCGTAGCCCCGGCCAAATCCGAAGCCCCTGCCATCGTTACCAGCCCGGCTTCTTAATTCCCTTTAAGCATGCGTCCTGGCGGTAGTCGGACCCGCGCCCATCTGATATACTTCCCTCACAGGAGAAGCCTTTAATACGAGAGATCATATGACCACGGTCGATACCGATAAAGAATTCAGCGTTTTCGATTCAATGGTGGCACGTTTTGACGTGGCCGCCCAAAAGCTCGAACTTGATGCGGGAATCCTGAAGTACATGCGGACCCCCAACCGAGAGATCGCCGTTCATATCCCGGTTGTCATGGACAACGGCAAGCTGGAAGTGTTCGACGGCTTTCGCGTCCAGCACAGCATCGTGCGAGGCCCCTGCAAAGGCGGAGTGCGATACGGACCGGATGTAACGCTCGACGAAATCCGCGGCCTCGCGGCCGAGATGACCTGGAAGTGTGCGGTCGTCAATATTCCCTTTGGCGGTGCGAAGGGAGGCATTATTTGCGATCCGGAGCATCTTAGCCTGGGCGAGCTTGAAAGGATTACCCGCCGCTATACGGCGGAAATCCTGGACTACATCGGCCCGGAGCGCGACGTCCCGGCCCCGGACATGAACACCAATGAGCAGACCATGGCCTGGATCATGGATACCTATTCCATGCACATGCGCCACACGGTCACAGCCTGCGTAACCGGCAAGCCCTTTGGCCTGGGCGGGTCACGCGGCCGGCC